>CAYQAF010000262.1:0-4062 GCA_964415375.1 uncultured Alcaligenaceae bacterium | reverse complement strand
CCTGGTCGCGCGCCATGTTGGAGGCGATGCGCAGCGCGAAGCACTTCTTGCCGAGCAGCGCGTTGCCGCCGTAGCCGGAGCCGTACGACCAGATCTCCCGCGTCTCGGGGAAGTGCACGATGTACTTGGTCGTGTTGCACGGCCACGGCACGTCGTTCTGTCCCGGGGCGAGCGGCGCGCCGACCGAGTGCACGCACGGCACGAACGGCCCGTCGGAGCCGAGCACGCCGAACACGCGTCGACCCATGCGCGTCATCACCCGCATGCTCACCACCACGTACGGGCTGTCGGTGACCTCGACGCCGATGTGCGCGATCGGGCTGCCGATCGGCCCCATCGAGAACGGCACGACGTACATTGTCCGGCCGCGCATGCACCCGTCGAACAGCGTCCCCAGCGTCGCGCGCATCTCGGCAGGCGCCCGCCAGTTGTTGGTCGGGCCCGCGTCCTCCTCGCGATCGCTGCAGATGAACGTGCGGTCCTCGACACGCGCGACGTCCGACGGATCGGAGCGCGCGAGATAGCTGCCCGGACGCTTCGCGGGATCGAGCTTGATCAGCGTCCCGCTCTTCACCATGAGCACGCACAGCCGCTGGTGTTCGGCTTCCGTGCCGTCGCACCACTCGATGCGATCGGGCTTGGTGAGCGCGGCGATCTCCCGCACCCAGCCGAGCAGCCGGGCGTGGGCGACGTAGTCGGGCGCGTTCACTGACGCGGCGAGGCTCTTGATCGATTCGGGCTGGTTCATCGTGGCTCTTTGTCGGATGGAAACGGTTCGGTGTAGTGCGCTTAGCCGCGGGGTCAAAAAAACTCTAGCACGCTGGAGCGGCGAACCCAACGTCGCCCGGTTGCGCGAGATCAATGCCCGGGTGCGGCGCCGCGCACGGCGACGATGAATATTCGGCGGAATGGAAACAGCACGCTGCCGTCGCGGCGCCGCGGATAGGCCTCCTCGACCCGCTCCGCGAACGCACCGAGAAAGGCGTCGCGCTCCGCACCGTCGAGCGCCCCGAGGAAGGGCAACAGCGCGGTGCCGCGCGTCCACGCCACCACCGGATGCTCGCCGTCCGCTCGTTTCGGCAGCCACTGCAGGTACTCGGCAGCCCAGAGGTCGAGCGACGCAGCGAGCGGCTCGAGCCAATCGTGATACCGGGCGAGGGCCGCAACCGGCGCACGACGCACCTGCGGCGCGAGACGCTCCCGCCACGGTGCGCGCGACGCGACGTCAAACAGCGCCTGGTGCGACGGCGCGCGGAAGTTGTCGGGCATCTGCACGGCCAGCACGCCACTCGGCGCAACCCGCGCGAAGAGCGCGGGGAACAATCGCGCATGGTCGTCGAGCCAGTGCAGCGCCGCGTTGCTGTAGAGCACGTCGACGTCCGAGCGTGGTCGCCAGGCCGCGAGATCGCACTGCGTCCACCAGAAGCGCCCGTCCCCGGCCGTCGCCGCGCGCGCCCGTTCGAGCATCGCCGCGTCGCCGTCGACACCCTCGATGCGTGCAGCGGGCCATCGGCGCGCGAGTTGCCGCGACACGTTGCCCGCCCCGCACCCCAGGTCCACGACCTCGGCCGGCGTCTCCACGCCGATGCGTGCAAGGAGATCGAGCGCCGGCCGCAATCGCGCATTCTCGTATTGCAGGTACTGCCCCGGGTTCCAGCTCACCTTCGTTCTCCCTCGCAGCGCGCACGCCAGCGCCCGCGCATCCAGCCGAACAGCGGCCCGGTGAGCAGCAGCAGCACGACGACGCGTGTCACGTGGAACGCCGTCACCAGCGGCACCCCGAGCTGCAGCGCCTTCGCGGTGATGCACATCTCGGCGATGCCGCCGGGGGCGAGCCCGAGGGCGAGCGTATAGAACGACGCGCCCGACACCCACGCGAGCAGCATGCCGAACAGCCCGGCCATGCCGATCGCCGCGAGCACCGTCGCGCCAACCGCAGCGATGAAACGCGGTGCACCGCGCACGAAGTCCGGCTGAAACCGCGAGCCCAGCATGCAGCCCAGGACACACTGGCCAACGTTCGACAGCGCCGCGGGCACGGCCGAGAGGTGAACGTCGGCCGCAGTCAGCGGGATCGCCACCGCGAGCGCGCCAAGGATGAAAGCGTTGGGCACGCGCAACCACTGCGCGGCTGCGCCGCCGGCGAATGTCGCGGCAAGCAGCAAGGCGAGGCCCGTTCCATCCACGCTCGTCACGCCGGGCACGTAGCGATCGTCGCCGTGCGCGCCGAGCAGCGCGTACGCGAACGGCACGACGATCACGACGATCATGATGCGCAGGCTCTGCGCGGCCGCCACCTGGTCGACGCGCGCGCCGTAGCGCTCCCCGAGCACTGCCATCTCCGAGGCGCCGCCCGGCACCGATGCGAACACGGCCGTGGTGCGGTCGATGCCGGCGAGGCGGGCGAGGACCAGGCCACCGCCGTAGCCGCCGGCGAGCGCGAACATCGCACCGGCGACGAGCAGCGGCCACCAGCCGGCGACGTCGCGCACGACCTGTGGCGTGAAGTAGAGCCCCAGCGAGGTACCGATCACCCACTGGCCGAACTGCCGCGCACCGGGCGGCGCGTCGATCGGCAGGCCCAGCACCCGCAGCACCGCCACCGTCGTCAGCGGCCCGAGCATCCACGGGATCGGCGTGTGCAACCGGCTGAACAGGTAGCCCGCCGCAGCCGCTACCGCGAGACCCGCCGCGGCGCGCACGAAGCCGTGCCGCATCGCCGCTACGGCCGAACGCCCGCGCGCACCCGGCGCTCCCTCGCCACCCTGACGAGCCACGGCACGACGACGAGCAACGCGGTGAGCGCGAGGAGCGCCGCCGAGATCGGATGCGTGAAGAATACGGAAGCGTCGCCCTGGCTGATCGCCAGCGCGCGGCGGAACTGCGACTCCGCGAGCGGTCCGAGTATCAGGCCGATCACCGCCGGGGCGACCGGAAAGCCGAAGCGCCGCATCAGGAAGCCGAGCAGCCCGAACACGTAGAGGACGACGAGGTCGACCACCGACTGGTGCAGGCTGTAGGCGCCAAGCGTCGCGAACACCAGGATGCCGGCATAGAGCGGCGCGCGGGGAATCTTCAGCACCTGCACCCAGACGCCGATCAGCGGCAGGTTGAGGATCAGGAGCAGCACGTTGCCGACGTACATGCTGGCGATCAGGCCCCACACCAGCGACGACTGCGTCTGGAACAGCAGCGGCCCCGGCTGCAACCCGTAGCTCTGGAACGCCGCGAGCAGGATCGCCGCTGTCGCCGAGGTCGGGATACCGAGCGTCAGCAGCGGCACCAGCACCCCGGTCGACGAGGCGTTGTTCGCGGCCTCGGGACCCGCGACGCCCTCGATCGCCCCCTTGCCGAACTCCTCGGGGTGCTTCGACAGCTTCTTCTCCATGGCGTACGAGAGGAACGTCGGAATCTCCGCGCCACCCGCCGGAATCGTGCCGAACGGGAAGCCGATCGCGGTTGCGCGCAACCACGCGGGCCACGACCGCCGCCAATCGTCGCGCGACATCCACAGCGACCCAGACAGGCGTTCCAACGCCTCGCGCGTCCGGCTCTGGTAGGCCGCCACGTACAGCGCCTCGCCGACGGCGAACAGCCCCACCGCGAGCACGACGACGTCGATGCCGTCCATGAGCTCGGGCACGCCGAACGCGAAGCGCATCTGACCGGTCTGGTCGTCGATGCCGACCAGGCCGAAGAGCAGCCCGAGGAACAGCATCGACAAACCGCGCACGGTGGACGCGCCCAATACCGCCGCGACCGTGACGAACGCGAACACCATCAGCGCGAAGTACTCGGTCGGCCCGAACTTGAGCGCCACCTCGACCACCACCGGCGCGAGCAGCGTGAGGAGCACGGTCGCAATCGTGCCGGCCACGAACGAGCCGATCGCGGCGGTAGCAAGCGCCGGTCCCGCACGCCCCCGCTTCGCCATCTTGTTGCCTTCGAGCGCCGTGGCGATCGACGCCGATTCGCCGGGCGTGTTGAGCAGAATCGTTGTCGTCGAGCCGCCGTACATCGCGCCGTAGTAGATGCCGGCGAACATGATCAGCGCGCCGGTCG
>CAYQAF010000261.1:0-4092 GCA_964415375.1 uncultured Alcaligenaceae bacterium | reverse complement strand
GACCCCGCGCTCCTCGCGCACCGCGACTTCGTGTACCGCGAGCACCTCGCGCTGCCGATCGACGCGTAGCCCGGCGCGCCTCAGACCCGCGCGAGCAGCTCCTCGACGCCGGACTCGATGCCGCGGCAGAGCACGTCGAGGTCGGCGCAGCTGTCGTAGTCGCCCGTCACGCCGAACGAGAGCTGGCCGTGGTACGAGAAGATCGCGACGCCGATCCGCACCGAGGCCGCGAGCGGCACGTACGGGTAGGCGGCGATCATGCGCCGGCCGCAGGCGTAGAGCGGCTGCTGCGGGCCCGGCACGTTGGTGGTGACGGTCTGGACCATGTGCTGCGGCAGGCGCGAGAAGAGGCGCATGCCGAGGGCGAGCAGGAGCGGGGGCGCGAAGCCCGAGAGCGAGGTCAGCGCCTCGGCGGCGACCGCCTGCTTGCTCTCCTTCAGCTGGTCCATCTGGGCGCGGATGGCCTCGAGCCGCTTCACCGGGTCGGCGATGCCGACCGGCAGGTCCGCGAACATCGTCGACACGCGGTTGTTGTAGGTGCCGCGCTCGTCCGGCCGCCGCACGGAGACCGGGACCATGCTGCGCACGACGCGGCCCTCGACCCGCTCCTTGCGCGCCTTCAGCAGGTCGCGGAAGCCGCGCGTGATCACCGCCAGCACCACGTCGTTGACCGTGCCCCCGTGGGTCGCGCGGATCTTCTTCACGTCCGCGAGCGAGCAGGTCGCCCAGTCCCAGCGCCGGTGCGGACCGATGGCGCCGTTCAGCGACGTCGCGGTCGGACCTTGCGCCACGTGGCCGAGGCTTCCGAGGCCGCGCGTGATCTCGAGCAGCCCCTCGACGGCCCGGCGCGGGCCGCGCAGCGCGGAGCGCGCTCCGCGCAGGATCTCGGACGGGCTCGTCAGGCGCTCGAGCAGCGCGTCGCCGACGAGCCGCGCGACCCCCGGCTCCGGCGCCGGCTTCCAGCGCACGGGTCGGCCGCGATGCGGCGAGGGACGGTCGTCCATGATCACCGTCAGCAGATCGGTGCCCGAGACGCCGTCCACCATGCAGTGGTGGGTCTTCGACGCGACGGCCCAGCGACCGTCGCGCAGGCCTTCGACGATCCACATCTCCCAGAGCGGCCGTGCGCGATCGAGCTGCTGGGACATCACGCGGCCGATGAGGTTGCGGAGCTCCTCGTCGCCGCCGGGCGCCGGCAGCGCGGTTCGTCGCAGGTGGTAGTCGAGGTTGAAGTGCGGGTCGTCGACCCAGGCGGGGCGCCCCATCTGGAACGGCACGAAACGCACGCGCTGCCGATAGCGCGGCACGAGATGGAGCTTCGACGCCACCATCCCGCGGAACTCGTCCTGGGGCGGCGGCGGCCCCTCGAAGATCGCCACCGACGCGATGTGCATCTGGCAGTCGTCGCGCTCGATGTGCAGGAAGGATGCGTCGAGCGGGCTCAGTCGATCCAAGGCGTACTCCTCGGCCCCCGAGGAGCATCCTACTCCAGTGGGCGCGGAGCCGACGAATCGTCGAGCGCTGCCAGATCGATCCGGTAGAGCTCCGCCACGTTGTCGCACAGGATCGCGCGGCGCTGCTGGGGGCGGAGCGCGGCGGCGTGCTTCGAGAGCATCTCCTGGGAGTGGGGCCAGGTCGAGTCGCTGTGCGGGAAGTCGTTGGCCCAGAGCAGGCGCCGCCAGTTCATGAGGTCGGCCACCTGGAACGCGACCCAGTCGTCCTGGAACGTGGTGTAGACGTTCTCCGCGAAGTACTCCGACGGCAGGCGCGAGAGCGCCTGCCCCGGCGGCAGCCAGCTGCGGTGGCGCTTCCAGGCGTGATCCATGCGGTACATGAAATGCGGCACCCAGCCTGCGTCGGCCTCGACGCAGACGATCCGGAGCTTCGGATGCCGCTCGAACACGCCCCCGAGCACGAAGGTGCCGAGGATGTCCTGACAGCCGCGCACGATCGAGAGGAAGCCGTTCAGCTTCGGACCGCGCACGCGGCCGCGATCGCTCGCGCTGGTCAGGATGTGGAACGAGAGCGGGAGCCCGAGGTCGATCGCGGCGCGCCAGAAGTCGTCGTAGCGCGGCGAGTCGTAGTCCTCGACGGCCGGGTTCCCCGGCATCATCACGCCGCGCAGGCCGAGGTCGCGGATCGCGCGCAGGTCGGCGATCCCCTCTTCCGGCGTGCGCATCGCGGTCTGCCCGCAGCCGAGCAGGCGCGCCGGGTCCGCGGCGCAGTACGCGGCGATCCAGCGGTTGTAGGCATCGAAGCAGGCCTTCTTGAGATCGAAGTCGGGATGGTTGCAGAGCATCATGCCGACGGTCGGGTAGATCACTTCGGCGGCGACACCGTCGCGGATCTGGTCGGCGCGGCGCGCCGCGGGGTCCCAGCCGCTGCGGTGGAGCTGGTCGAAGGTGGTGCCCGTGACGCGCAGCTCCTCGGCTGGCTTGCCCGCCGCGGCGACGAGCCCCATCGGGACGGGCTTCATGCCCTCGACCACGAAGAAGTCGCCGGCATCGCCGAGGCGCTCGAGGCGCGGCGCGCGGTCGCGAAAGCGCGGGTCGATGTTCGCGATGTAGGTGTCCGGCTCCTCCGTGATGTGCGAGTCGGCGGAGATGACGGGATGGGCGGCTTCGCTCACGCGGCGCGTCCTCCACGCAGGACGCGGCCCGGGAGCGGACCGCTGGGATCGACGGCATCGCGGCCGTCCTCGCGGATCACGACGCCGTTCACGATCACGGCGTGGATGCCGAGGGCGTCGGCCACGAGACGGTCGGCGCCACCGGGGAAGTCGCGCACGCGGCGCAGGGGCGCGCAGGCGACCGTCGCCGGGTCGAAGAGCACGAGGTCGGCGGCGAGGCCCTGCGCGATGCGCCCGCGATCGCGCAGCCCGAGGAGCTCGGCCGGCTCCGAGGTGAGACGGCGCACGGCCTCCTCGAACGGGAGCACGCCCTTCTCGCGCACCCAGCGCCCGAGCAGATCGGTCGAGAGACCCGCGTCACACAGCTGCGACGCGTGGGCGCCGGCGTCCGAGAGGCCGAGCACCGCCGCCGGATGCGTGAGCAGCTCGGCGACGGCGGCCTCGTCGGTGTTGAAGACGCCCATGCGGAAGCGTGCCTCGAGGTCGCTCGCGAGCGAGAGGTCGAAGAGCAGATCCGCCGGATGCACCCCGCGCGCGTCGGCGACGTCGCCGAGCGTCCGGTCCTCGAGCGAGCGATCGACCGCGCACTCCACCACGCAGGTCGTACGCAGCGCGTGGCCGAGGCGCCCGCGATCGGCCTGGTCGCGAAGGCTCCGGCGAAGCGCCGGGCCTTCGAGCAGCGTGCGCTTCCCCGCATGGTCGGCCGCGAGGTACGGCGCGAAGAACGGCAGCGCCAGGAACGGCAGCGGAGACGCCATCTGGAACTCGACCTGGAGCGGGCGCGGCGTCACCTGCGGGTGCACGCGCACGCCCTCGCCGCGCAGCGTCGCGCAGCGCTCGAGCACCGCGCGGTGGCCGTCGGGGCCGAGCATTCCGGCGAGCAGCGCGGTGAACGTCACGGGCCGGCCCGTCGCCCGCGCGATGCGCTCGAACTCGTCGAGGAAGAGGCCCGGCCCGAGCGTCGCCTGCAGCACGCCGTGGCCGACCTCGCCGAGCGCGCTCGCGAGCGCTTCGATCTCGCCGACGGTCGCCGCGCGGCTCGGCACCGGACGGCCCGCGGCGCCGACGTGGGTCGGCGCCTTCGAGGTCGCGAAGCCGAGCGCGCCGGCATCGAGGGCCTCGCGCACGAGCACGCGCATGCGGGCGATCTCGTCGGGCGTCGCCTCGCGCTCCGTGGCCTCGTCGCCGAGCACGTAGGTGCGGAGCGCGGTGTGGCCGATGAAGGCGCCCACGTTCGCCGCGACGCCGCGGCGCTCGACCGCCGCCAGGTACTCCGGGAACGACTCGAACGCCCAGTCGTCTCCGATCCCGGCGCGCAGCGCGTCGAGGGACATGCCCTCGACGTTCTCGAGGGTGCGCAGCAGCAGGTCCCGGTGCGCCGGCCGCGTGGGTGCCAGGGAGAAGCCGCAGTTGCCCATCACCACGGTGGTGACGCCGTGCCAGGGCGAGATCGAGAGCAGGCG
>CAYQAF010000260.1:0-4107 GCA_964415375.1 uncultured Alcaligenaceae bacterium | reverse complement strand
ATTGCCGGTGATGCCCGGCTCGAAGTCGGAAGCGCTCGTCATCGGTCGGCTCGGCCGGGCCGGCGTACCGCCGCTCGCGGCGCCGGGTCGCCGCAGGCTATCGGTAGCGAACCTCGAGGTTGGGGCCGGCAATCGCGGCTCGCGCGCCTCGCGCCAGGAGCGCTGCATTGTCCGGGTGCGCGAGCAGCCACTTGTGCTTGCGGAACAGGAGACGCGCCTCGGGATCGCCGGCAAAGCGGTGCTCGGGCGGCGGCGGATCGGTGTTGGTGCCGCGCAGCAGCACGATCACCGACTTGAAGCCGGCGTCGGCGAGCCGGCAGGGCGCGAAGTGCAGCGTCGTGCCGTAGAGTTCGGCCGCGGTGCCGGCGGGGAAGTAGAAAGCGCGCACCCGCGCGGCGTCGAGCGTGAAGTCGCGCATCGCGCTGTATGGTGCGAGCAGCAGCACGAGCTCCGTCTGCGTGACGAAGAACTCGGGCGACTTGTGGTACTCGAGGCCGTTCAGCCGCGACGCGAGCCCGTTGCAGTAGCCGGCCTGGATGTCGAGGCCACCGTAGACGGTCTCGCGGATCGCCTCGAACGGCGGCAGCGCCTCGAGACCCGGCTCGCTCGCGACGTAGACGTTACCGTCCGCGGGCACCGACGTGCTGCGGTCCATGTAGTCGAGCCACGCGCTGCAGTCGTAGCCGGTCACGATCCGCCCGAACTCGGCGAACTCGGGATCACTGACGTGATGCATCGTCAGGTGCGGGTTGAGCGATCGCAGTCTCTCGATGCTCTCCATACGGCGCAACTCCTTTGGGGCTGCTGCATACCCCCGCAACGTGGGGGATGCTGATGGATGGGGGCGGAGGCCCGTCGGGGGAAGTGCCAGCGCCGCTATTCGGGCGCCGTCTTGTCCCACGCGTCCTGGAAGATCTGCAGGCCCTTGCGCGTGAACGGGTGCTCGAACGCACCCTGGTAGACCGCCAGACCGCAGGTGACGATGTCGGCCCCCATCCGCGCAGCGTCGGCAATCTGCTTGCCGTTGCGCAGTGCGGCGACGATGATCTGTGTCTTGAAGCCGTAGTTGCGGTAGATCGTCACGATGTCGCCGACGAACTGGCCGGTGTCCTCGCCGGACTCCTCTTTCCAGCCGACGAAGGGCGAGACGAACAAGGCGCCGTTCTTCGCCGGCGGCAGCGCCTGCGACGCCGAGAAGACCAGCGTCACGTTGGTGCGGATGCCTTCGCGCTCGAGCAATCGCGACGCGGCTATCCCTTGGTCGGTGCACGGCACCTTGACCACGAAGCACGGGTTCATCGCCGCGTACACCTTGCCTTCGCGCACCATGTCGGCGGTGGCCGAGAGGTGCGGGTTGATCTCGACGGACACGGGGAATTGCGCGTGGCTGGCGAGCCCGTGGTCCTTGAGCCAGGCCGAGATGTCGCGCAGCACCACCTTGAATGGTTTGCCGCTGTTCTGCACGTGCCGCGGATTGGTCGTCACGCCGTCGATCCCGAACGTGCGGTACGCGAGGTCGATCTCGTCCAACTTGGCGCTGTCGAGGAAAAACTTCATGGGGCCTCCGGAGGGGAAAGTCGGCGCCCGACCGCTCGGGCACATGCGCGGTGCCGGCAGGGTTTTCGACGCCCGGGAGCCCCCGGCCCTTCCCGGAGGCTCCTCGCAAGCGTGAGCCTGCGCGTTGCGCGTTTGTGATCATGCTACTCCAGAACAGTCAGAAACCAACAGCACATTTGCCGAAATCCACATGGGAAATCCGCGTTACGGCCGAGTGCCGGGCCCCGGACGAGACCGATAATCGTCCCGGTGATTCCCGGGCTCTCGAAAAACCCGTTTACCAGCAACGATATGCAGCAGCGCCGACCAGCCGCGGCGGTTGGCGTGAGTAGGCCAAGCGTGTATCGTTTCCGAAACTGCCAGAAACGCTCAAGGCCGGGCCCCGCGGACGGATCCGGATTGCGTCGCCGGACTGCCGGGCGGACGCGCTGCCGGACGCCGGTCCCGCAGCGCGCCGCAGCGGGCGCGGCGCGTGCGGCCATCGGAGAACACGATGAAGCAGAGGAAACCCCGGATCGGCGTGCTCGCCGTGGGACGCTCGACGTTCGACGTCGAGTTCGCGCAGTCGGTGTTCGAACAGGCGTGGCAGGCGCTGCAGCGCCTCGACGCTGCGCTCGTCGGCGAGCCGCGGATCCACTACGAGGCCGACGCCGCGCTCGCCGCGTTCGCAACGCTGCAGGGCTCCGACATCGACCTGCTGCTGGTCGTCCAGGTCACGTTCACCGACGCCGCGGTGGTGACGGCGATTGCCGCAACGCTCGACGTGCCGCTTGTGCTGTGGACGTTCCCCGAGGCGCGCACGGGCGGGAGGCTGCGCCTCAACTCGTTCTGCGGCGCGAACCTCGCCTCCCACACGCTGTCGCGCCGCGGCGCCTCGCTCGAGAACGTGCACGGCGCGCCCGACAGCGCGGACGCTTTGCGCCAGATCGAGGCGGCCGCGAAGGCCGCGATGATCGTGCGCCAGCTGAAGGTCACGCGAATCCTCGTCGTCGGCGACCATCCGACCGGCTTCGACGCGTGCAACTACCGGGCCGACGAGCTGCGCCAACGCTTCGGCGTGGAGACGGTGACCACGCCCGTGAGCCAGTTCCTCGACAGCGTGAAGGCCCTCCCCGACGCCGTCGCCGACGCACCGTACGCGCGCCGCGCGAAGGACTTCGACAACCTGGACGAGATGGATCCGGTCGCCACGCGCAAGACCCTCAAGGCCTACGCAGCGCTCAGGGATCGCGCCGAGAACGAGGGCTTCTCGGGCGTGGCGGTGCGCTGCTGGCCCGAGTTCTTCACCGAGTACGGCTGCGCCGCCTGCGGCGCGATCGCGCTGATGAACGAGGACGGCCGTCCGGGAGGCTGCGAGGCCGACGTCTTCGGCGTGATCTCCTCGCTCGTGCTGCAGTCGGCCTCGGGCCAGTGCGTCTTCAACACCGACCTGGTCGACGTCGACCCGGTCTCCGACACCGTCGTCTTCTGGCACTGCGGCCAGGCGCCGATCGAAATGGCCGATCCGGAGGTCGCGCCGCGCGCGACGATCCACTCCAATCGCAAGCTGCCGCTCCTGTCCGAGTTCCCGTTGAAGCCCGGCCGCATCACGCTGTGTCGCATCACGCAGGGCGAGGGCAAGCTGCGGATGATGTTGTCCGGCGGCGAGATGATCAGGGCGCCGCTCGCGTTCTCCGGCACTTCCGGCGTCGCGCGCATGGACGTCTCCGCCGACCTGTACCGCTCGCGGCTGCTCGCGCAGGGCATGGAGCACCACTCGTCGCTCGCCTACGGCGAGTACCGGCCGGTGCTGCGCCGCGTGGCGAACCATCTCGGGCTGGAGTTGGTCGAGCTCACCTGAGCGGCAGCAGCGCGGTGCGGCGTCCCCACGCCGGCACTCGCCGGCGGCGGGTGTCGCAGGCGCGACGCACGTGCGTACCGATGCGCGCCGGGACCCGGTGCGTCGTATTCCTGTACGATGCGGATCACCTCCGCGCCCCTCCGTAGACGTCCCCCCTCCATGCCGTCGGACTCGCCGTTCACCTGCGTCCTCGACATCAAGGCGAGCCTCGGCGAATGCGCCCAGTGGAACCACGCCGAACAGGCGCTCTACTGGGTGGACATCGACGCCCCTTCGCTCAATCGCTTCGACCCTGCGACCGGCCGCAATACCGCGATGCCGATGCCCGAATCGATCGGCTGCTACGCATTCCGGGAACGCGGCGGCTTCGTCGTCGCGCTGCGGAGCGGCCTCTGGTTCGCCGACCCGTCTGGCAAGCTCACGCACAGGATCGCCGACGCGCCGTACGACCCATCGCACCACCGCTTCAACGACGGCCGCTGCGACCGCCAGGGCCGCTTCTTTGCCGGTTCCATGGACGAGCGCCGGGCAGCGAACACCGCGGCGCTGTGGCGGCTCGACCCGGACCTCCGCTTCGTGCGGGTGCTCGACGACATGATGATCAGCAACGGCCTCGCGTGGAGCCCCGACGGCCGCACGATGTACCACACCGACACGCCGACGCGCGTCGTGCACGCCTACGATTACGACGTCGCGACGGGCACGCCGGC
>CAYQAF010000259.1:0-4111 GCA_964415375.1 uncultured Alcaligenaceae bacterium | reverse complement strand
ATCCTCGGCGACGGCCGCTTCACCGGCTCGGACGTCTTCGAGGTCGCCGGCCGCAAGTTGACCGCTCGCCATTTCGTGATTGCCACCGGCTCCCGGCCCGCGGTGCCGCCGATTCCCGGGCTCGCCGACGTCCCGTTCCTGACCAACGAGACGATCTTCGCGCTGCGCGAGAACGTTCCGCACCTGCTGCTCATCGGCGGCGGCCCGATCGGCACGGAGATGGCGCAGGCATTCCGTCGCCTGGGTAGCGAGGTGACGGTCGTCGACATGGCGACGGGAATCCTGCCGCGCGAGGATCGCGATCTCGCCGGTGTCGTGCAGCGGACACTCGAGCACGAGGGCGTGCGCTTCCACCTGGACGTCAAGATCGAGTCGGTCAGCGGGGCCAAGGGTGAGCTCCGCATGACGATCCGCGAATCCAATGGCACTGCTCGCACGTTGACGGGCACGCACCTGCTCGTCGCTGCCGGTCGTCGCGCCAATGTCGAGGGTCTCGGGCTCGAGGCCGCAGGCGTGCAGGTCGACCACGGCCGCATCGTCAACACGAACCTGGCGACCACCAATCCTCGTATCTCCGTGATCGGCGACGCCGCGGGCGGCTACCAGTTCACGCACGTCGCCGAGCACCACGCCGGCATCGTGCTGCGCCGTGCGATCTTCCGCATGGGCTGGGCGAAACCCTCGCCCGTGGTGCCCTGGTGCACCTACACCGACCCGGAGCTCGCGCGTGTCGGGCTCTCCGAAAGCGAGGCGATGGCGCGGGGCATTGTGCACAAGGTCTACCGGTTCCCGCTCGAGGACATCGACCGCGCGCGCGCCGAGGGCGAGACCGAGGGCTTCGCGAAGATCGTCACCGACCCGCGCGGCAAGCTCCTCGGCGCGGGGATCGTCGCCCCGCACGCGGGCGAGCTGATCGCCGAGTACGCGCTGGCGATCGGCAAGGGACTGAAGGCGTCCGACGTATCCGGCACAATCCATCCGTACCCGACGTTCGCGATGGTCAACCGCCGCGTGGCGGACCAGCGCATGAAGGATGGCCTGACGCCCTCCTCGAAAGGCTGGATCAAGCGGATCTTCAGGCTGAGGGGCCACTGATGGCGGACGCGCCGGAAGCGCAGCTTCAGGCGGTACCGGGGCGGCCCTGGCTCAAGGTCGCGATCGCCGTGGTCTTCGTCGGCGGCATCGTCGCCTTCTTCGCCCTGGGCGGGCAGCGCTACCTGTCGCTCGACGCGGTCAAGGCCAACCGCGACGCGCTCCTCGCGTTCGCCGACCGGCACTTTGCCGCCGCCCTGTTGATCGCGTTCGTCGTCTACGCCGGGACGGTCGCGCTGTCGCTCCCCGGTGGCCTCGTTCTGTCGCTCACGGTGGGGTTCGTCTTTGGGCGATGGGTGGGCACGGCGCTCGTTGTCGTCGCGGCCACCGTCGGTGCAACGCTGGTGTTCCTCGCGGCGCGCTACCTCTTTGCCGATGCAGCTCGAAAGAGGCTCGGCGCGCTCGGAGAAAAGATCAACGCCGGATTCACCGAAAGCGCGTTCTCCTACCTGCTGTTCCTGCGCCTCGTGCCGCTGTTCCCGTTCTTTCTCGTGAACCTCGCGCCGGCATTTACCAGTGTGCCACTGCGCACCTATGTGCTCGCGACGCTCGTCGGCATCATCCCGGGCACCTTCGTCTACGTCAATCTGGGGCAGGCGCTCGGCCGCATCGACTCGCTGCAGGGCCTGGTGTCACGGGACACGCTGGTCGCGTTCGGTTTGCTCGGCGTGTTTGCGCTGCTGCCCGTGGTCTGGAAGAAGTGGAAGGCGCGCCGATCGACGGCGGCGTGAGCGGTCTTCGATGAAGCTGTCGATCGTCGTTCCCGTCCTCGACGAAGCGGAGCGCATCCGCACGGCCCTCGCGCCGCTGCAGCCATTCCACGGTGCGGGGCACGAGCTGATCGTCGTCGACGGCGGCAGCCGCGACGGCACGTTCGAGGCCGCCCTGCCGCTTGCCGATCGCGTGTTGCAGGCGCCGCGTGGCCGCGCAGTGCAGATGAACGTCGGCGCCTCGGTCGCAACGGGCGACGTGCTGCTGTTCCTGCACGCCGACTGCCGGCTGCCGCCAAGCGCCGACGTTGCCATCGCAGGTGCGCTCGCGCGCGGTCGCGCGTGGGGCCGCTTCGATGTCACCCTGGACGGCGACTCGTGGGCGTTGCCGATGGTCGCCTCGTTCATGAACGCCCGTTCCGCTGCGACGGGCATCTGCACCGGCGACCAGGCGATGTTCGTCGAGCGAGCGACGTTCGACGCGATCGGCGGATTTCCCGCGCTGCCGCTGATGGAGGACATCGCGATCTCGCGCACGCTGCAGCGACTCGCCGGTCCGCCTGCTCGGCTCACCGAGCGCGTCGTCGCTTCGGGTCGGCGCTGGGACACCCGCGGAGCGTGGCCGACGATCCTGTCGATGTGGGCGCTGCGCTGGGCGTACTGGCGCGGTGCCGACGTGCGCGACCTCGCCAGGCGCTACTACGGTGTCGAGCCTCGCGACCCACCGACACTGCAGGTGTTCGCAAAGGCACCGGTACCGGGCCGGGTGAAGACGCGCCTCGCGCGGACGATCGGCACCGAGGCGGCGACCTCGGCCTATCGCGCACTCGCCGAGCGCACCCTCGCCACCGCGGCGGCCGCCCGGCGCGCCGGCGTGGTGGGTGCGATCGAGCTCTGGCTCGATCCCGAATCCGATCCCACGGCGATCGCACCGTGGCGCGACCGCTACGGCGTCACGATCGAGGCGCAGGCCGGCGACGACCTCGGCGCACGCATGCACAACGCGCTTCGCTCGTCGATCGCACGCGGCATTCCCGCGCTCCTGGTCGGCACCGACGTGCCGGGCTACGACGTCGCCTATCTCGCGCGTGCCGCGGCAGCGCTCGAGCGGCACGACGCAGTGATCGGCCCGGCCGAGGACGGCGGCTACGTGCTGATCGGCCTCGCCCGAGACATTGACGTCTTCGGCGGCGTTCCCTGGAGCACGTCGGAGGTAATGGCGTCGACGTGCGCGCGGCTTGCTGCTGCCGGCGCGAGCCACGTCGAGTTGCCGCCGCTGTGGGACGTCGACACTGTCGACGACTTCCTGCGGTGGCACGATCGGCCCCTGGCGATGGCGGCTTCGTGAACATTCTGCCGACCGTCGCAGTCGTCGCCTTCGTGATGCTCGCGTCGCCAACGCATGCCCTCGCGCAGCCGACGCGGGTGACTCCGTTCTCGCAAGGGACGCCGGGCACGGCATTGCCTACCGGTTGGGCATCCCAGACCTTTCCGCGTATCGCCAACCACACGCGCTACACGCTCGTCCGCGACGACGACAAGGTGGTCGTGCGCGCGGAAGCCGCCGCATCGGCCTCGGGCCTCGTCTTCCGCGTGTCCGCCCCGGCTGCCGAGGCCCGCATGCTGCGCTGGCGCTGGAAGGTCGATCGACTGCCGCAGGGCGCGGACACATCGCGAAAGTCCGGCGACGATGCCGCTGCCCGCGTGTACGTGACGTTCCAGCACGATGCAGCGAAGCTCGGGCTGGTCGATCGCCTGCTCTACGAGACGGCGCGCGCGATCTACGGCGAGGCGCCGCCGCACGCGAGCCTGATGTACGTCTGGGATGCAGCCGGCCCCGCCGGCCGCTCGTTCCCCAATCCGTACACGCCGCGTGTGCGCACGATCGTCGTCGAGGGTGGTCGATCGCGCCTCGGACAGTGGCTCGACTACGAGCGTGACATCGTCGCCGACTATCGGGCCGCGTTCGGCGAGGATCCGCCGCCGATCTCGGGCGTGGCGATCATGACCGACGCCGACAACACCGGCGATCGCGCAAGCGCGTGGTTCGGCGACGTCTCGCTGTCGCCGCGATAGCTCCGCCGGCGAACCTATCGCACCTGCGACCTGGTCACGCTCGCCGGGATGGCGTGAACAGGCTCATGGACGCCTTGCTTGCGCGACGCGCCCGCCCGTATGATCAATCACTGTTTCCGCATCTCGCGACGGCCGGTCGTACCGGGTACGAAACGGTGACACTTGGGAAAACGGCATGCGTAGCGCCATCATCGGCTCGAGGGGAAACCATTTTCTTTCCAACCCGTGTCTTC
>CAYQAF010000258.1:0-4116 GCA_964415375.1 uncultured Alcaligenaceae bacterium | reverse complement strand
GCATGCGTGCCGCATTGCGCGGCCCTGTCGGCTGAAGGGCATCCTCGTCAGCGCCTTCGACGCGCTCTACGATTCGCTCGACCGCTACACGCTCGCCGACCTGGTCGAGCGGCCAGCGGGACTCAGGAAGGCGCTGGTCCGGTCCCCATCCTGAACGCCGCCGGTAGCGCAGGCGCACGCGCAGGCTGCCTCACCTCAGGGTCGCACCGCCGGGCTCTCGACGGTCAGGCCGGCGGCGCGGGAGGCGAGGTAGAGCTCGAGCTCGACGAGCTCGAGCGCGCCGTAGGGCGGCGCTTCCGCGCGTACGCCGCTGTAGCAGCCGCGCAACCGTCGCTGCAGCGAGCCCAGCGCCTGCCACTCCAGGCGATAGATCGGATAGCCGGTCGGGTGGCCCTGCGGGATCGTGCTGCCGCCGAGACGCTTGCCGGCGTGGTCGTCGTGGCATTGCGCGCACGCGAGGTCGAGCTGGCCGATGCGCCGCCGGTAGCGTTGCTCGCCGCGCGCGCGGAACGGCGCGAGGCGTGTGTCATCGGGCGGCGTGATGACCTGGCCGCGCGACTGCAGGGCGACGTAGGCCTCCAGCGCCAGCAGCTCGGCACTTTCCGCGCGCCATGCTTCCGCCCGCTGCTGGCGCGTGCGGCACAGGTTGAGGCGCTCGCCCAGCGTCACCGGGCGCGCGAGCGACCCGTAGAACGCCGGGTAGCGCGCAGCGACCCCGCGCATGCCCGTCCGCGCGTCGCCGTGGCAGGAGGCGCAGGTCTTCGCGTCGGATCCCGCGGGGCGCTTCCACAGGGCCTCGCCGTCCGCGACGAACAGCATGGCCGGATTTTGCGTGTCGTCCCGCTGCATCGCCTGCGTCGCGGACGACATGTCGTCGTAGCCGGAGCGTCGCGCATCCTGCTGTGCGTGCGCCGACCCGACCGCGAGCAAACCTGACGCAAGCACGCCGAGCGCAAGCGACGCCAGCGCGCGCGTCATGCGACGTTCAGCGTCGCGGTCTCGGTCTGCATGAACCCGCCGTCGCCTTCCCACGCGAAGGACAACGTCCCGCTGCGCTCCACCCGTAGGGGGAAGGCGAGGTAGGGATTGGCCGAGATCGCCGGGAATAGCGCGGCGGCGAACACGACCTCGCCGTCCAGCCTGCAGGTGAAGCGGCGCAGGATATCGCGCGGCACCTGCTTGCCGTCGGACGCCACGCGATAGCCGGTCTCCATCGGATGCGCGATCAGCACGCGAATCTCAATGACGTCGCCGCGCTTCGCGTCCTGCGGCACCGTGATCAGCGTGCGCGCCATCAGCCTTCGCCCTCGATGCAGGCGGCGAGCGTGACCACGACGTCGACGGCGCCCGCCCACAGGCTGCCGTCGCTCATCGTCGCGATGGCGACGAGTTGCTGCGACGTCGCGAGCCGGATGCGCGTCGACACGACCGCGCGGCCCGAACGCTCCGACAGCGCGAACCGCGCGACGTCCCGCTCGGGGTTGCGCTCGTTGAACAACGCGATCGCCCGGACATGGTCGGCGGCGCTCATCGGGCTCTCCACGCGCACCGTGATCGGCACCGCATTGCCGTTGTCGACCAGTCGTGCGACGTCGATCGTCACGCGCCCCGGCTTCGCCTCACGCCCACCGCTGTAGGCGGCGATGGCGGCCTTCAGTCCGTTCGCATCCGCCAGCGCGGGACGGGCGAGCGCGAGCGCGACGAGCACCCCGCCCGTCCGCAGTACGCCTCGACGGCGCGGATCAGGACAGGAATCTTCGTCGGGGTCGGACATGGTTCAGCGCAGCGTGCGCAAGAGCGCCACGACGTCCTCCACCTGCTGCGCGTCGAGCACCGGTTTGCCCCGATACGCGGACGCGACACCGTTGAGGCCGTCGATCCGATGATAGGACGGCATCGGCGACGCGGAGGTCACGCGGCGGCTGTCGACGACGCGCAGGCGCAGCTGGCCTTCGCTCCAGCGCGACCCGGCGCCGGCGAGGCTCGTGCCGATCGTGCCCTGCAGGTGCTCCTCGGGAAACGGCCCGCTGTGGCAGAGCAGGCACAGGCCCACCTGCCGGCTGGTGACGATCACACGCCCACGCGCAGCGTCGCCCGGCGTCGCAGTGAGCGGAGCGGGGATCGCATCGCCGACGACGCGATACGCGGCGACGGCGGCCGATTGCGCCATGGCCGTCGACGGCGCGAACAGCACGGACGCGGCGAGCGCGCAGGACACGCCCGCACGCGCGCGCGCCATCACGCCTTCAGGCTGTGTTTCGCGAGCGGCAGGTCGCGGATGCGCTTGCCCGTCGCCGCGAAGATCGCATTCAGCACCGCGGGTGCCGCCACCGCGATCGTCGGCTCTCCCACCCCGCCCCAGAAGCCGCCCGAAGGCACGATCACCGTCTCGACTTTGGGCATGTGTTCCATGCGCACGACCGGATAGTCGTGGAAGTTGGTCTGCTCGATGCGGCCGTCCTTGACCGTGCACGCGCCGAACAGTGCGGCGGAAAGGCCGTACGCGAACGAGCCTTCGACTTGCGCTTCGATCTGCTGCGGATTGACGGCGTGCCCGGGGTCGGTCGCCGCGACGATGCGGTGGATCTTCAGCATGCCATCCTTGCTTACCGACACCTCGGCGACGGCCGCGACGTAGCTGCCGAACCCCATCGTCTGCGCGATGCCGCGGTGGACGCCCGGGGGCATCGGCTTGCCCCAGCCAGCGCGCTCGGCGGCGGCGTTCAGTACCGCGAGGTGCTTCGGGTGCTTCGCCATCAGCTTGCGCCGCAGCGCCAGCGGGTCCTGTTTCGTCGCGTGCGCGATCTCGTCGAGGAAGCACTCGAGGTAGATCGCGTTCTGGTTGAGGTTCACGCCGCGCCAGAACCCCGGCGGCACGTGCGGATTGCGCATCGCGTGGTCGATCAGCAGCGCGGGAAACGTGTATCCGATCGACGCCTCGGGTCCCGACGCGTTGAGGCCCTGGAACACGACGGGATCGCGACCGTCCCTGACGTTCTGCGGGGCGACGCCGGCGAGGATCGACTGGCCGGAGATGCGCAGGTGAAGCGCGGTGATTTCGCCTTTGTCGTCCAGTCCCGCGACGAGCTTGCACTGCGTGACCGGGTGGAAGCGGCCGTGCAACATGTCCTCCTCGCGCGACCACAGGAGCTTCACCGGCGTGCCGGGCATCTCCTTCGCGATCGCCACCGCCTGCCGCACCCAGTCGTGCACCGCGCCGCGGCGGCCGAAGCCGCCGCCCAGCGGCAGCTTGTAGACGTCGCACTTGGCCTGCGGCAGCCCGGCGGCCTCGGACGTCGCGGCCAGCGCGGCCTCGCCGTTCTGCGTCGGCGTCCACACTTCGCAACGTTCCGGCGTCCAGCGCGCCGTCGCGTTCATCGGCTCCATCGTCGCGTGGTTCTGGTGCGGGTAGGCGTACACCGCCTCGAGCTTCCGCGGCGCCGCGGCGATCGCGGCCTGCGCGTCCCCCACCTGGTTGCCGACGACCGCGTCCTTGGCGTCGAGCCCGGCCGCCAGCACCTTCGCGAACTCAGCAGACGATGCCTTGGCGTTCGGTCCGTAGTCCCACTCGATCGGCAGCGCCTCGAGCGCGGTTTTCGCTCGCCACCAAGTGTCGGCAACGACGGCGACCGCGGAATCGCCGACGCGTACGACCTTCTTCACGCCGGGGCGCTTCATCACGGCGTCCGCGTTCACACTCTTCACCTTGCCGCCGAACACCGGGCAGTCGACGATCGCAGCGTTGAGCATCCCGGGGAGCTTGAGATCCATCCCGTAGACGATCGACCCGTTGGTCTTCTCGACGGTGTCGAGCCGGGCGAGCCGCTTGCCGGCGAGCTGCCACGACTTCGGGTCCTTGAGCGGCACATCGGCCGGCGGCGCGAGCTTGCCCGCCGCCCCCGCCACCTTGCCGTAGGTCGTCTTGCGACCGGAAGGCCCGTGCGTGATGGCGCTGCGGGCAACCGTGCACTCGGTGACCGGAACATTCCACTCGTTCGCGGCGGCCTGCACGAGCATCATCCGGGCGGTCGCGCCACCCTTGCGGACGTACTCCTGCGACTCGCGGATGCCGCGGCTGCCGCCGGTGGAGAAGTTGCCCCAGACGCGGTTGCGCGC
>CAYQAF010000257.1:0-4154 GCA_964415375.1 uncultured Alcaligenaceae bacterium | reverse complement strand
CGCGGGCCCCGATCCGGTCTTTCCCGTGGTCACGTGGCTGCCCCGGAGCGAGCCGGTTCGCATCGTCGGCTGCCTTCGCGGGTCGCCGTGGTGCGACGTCGTCGCAGGCCGGACTCGCGGCTGGGTCCACTCCCGCTATCTTGCCGGTGTCGTCCGCGCACGCGTGCCGGACATCGAGTTCTCGGTCGCGGACTACTGGAGCGCCCACTATCAGCGCAGTCGCTGGTACCCGACCCTGTCGGGCTGGGTCGATTGGGAGTCGCCGTCGTTCACGCCTCCGCCGGTGCCGCGCGGAGGCCTGTTCGGTTCGCGGTGACCCTCCCACTCGATCCGGGAAGCCGAGTCTGACCCCGATTCTCTGATCCGAATTACCCGGGCCGTCAGGCGAGCACGCGGATGCTGCGAAAGCCGACCTCGACCAGGCCTTGCGACTGGAGCCGGTGCAGCAGGGCGGAGAGGCGCTGGCGCGACAGGCCGAGCATCGCCGCGAGCTCGACCTGCGAGACCCGAATGTCGACCGGTCCGCTGAGCGACAGGTCGTCGCGCCACGTCTGCGCCAGTCCCGCGAGCCGCCGTGCCAGAAGCGCTTCCGACGCGAGCCCCTGCAGCTCGGCGACCGTGCCGTAGGCGAGGCGGTGGCGCTCGAGCATCAGCGCCATGAACGCGCGAAAGCGCCGCGGATCCTCGTCGACGATGCGCTCGAACTCCGCGGCCGGAAGAAACATCGCGCGCCCGCGCGTTTCCGCGACGATGCTGCCGATGACGCGCTGCCCGGAGAACGTCGCGTACTCGCCCGTCCAGAAGCCCTTGCCGGCGATGTGCACGGGCACCTCGACGCCGTTGGCAAGCCGCCGCGTCACGCGCACGTGCCCGGCGAGCACCGCGTACAGTCCGGTGGGCGGCTTGCCCTCCTCGGACAAGAGGTCACCCCGCGCGAAGCGCACGACATGCGCGCGCTGCACGATCAGTTGCTGCAATGCCGGGTCGAGACCGCCGAACCAGCGGCCCTGCTTCAGGAACTCGAGAATGGAGGTGCGGTCGTCCACTCGCTGGCACTTTCGCGTGACGATCCATTGTCCCATGGCGCCCGGTCGCGGACATCGCACAATAAGGGGGGGTGCAGACGCCGCGCCCGCTGCGCAGCCCTTGCCGGGGACGAGTGTCGTCGCCGCGGCGTCGGCTGCACCGCCGTTGCCACGGGCGGGCGAGCGCTAGACCAGCACCCGGATGCTGCGGAAGCCGATCTCGATCAGCCCGCGGGCCTCCAGGCGCGCGAGGAGCGCCGAGACCGTCTGCCGCGACAGTCCCACGAGCTTCGCGAGTTCCGATTGCGAAACGGCAATGTCGACCGAGCCGTTGCCCGGCGCGGCATCGTCACGGGTGTTGGCGAGTTCGAGCAGGCGGGTGCGCAACCGATCCTCGGGCGAGAGGCCCTTCGCCTCGGCGAGGTAGCGGAACATCTGCGCGTAGCGCTGCATGAGGATGCCGGCGAGTATCCGGTAGTGGCGCGGCTCGTCGTCGACTATGCGCTCGACTGCGGCGAGCGGCAGGAACAGCGCGCGCACCGGTGTCGCGGCGAGGAGGCCGCCAATGGTCGCACCGCCGCCGGTGAGCGCCCCGTAGTTGCCGAACCAGATGCCGGCGTGGCCGACGTCGACGAGCGTGTCCGCCCCGCTGCCCAAGCGGCGGGTCAGGTGCACCTGCCCCTCGAGGACCGCGCCCATGCCCGTGCCGGGCTCGCCTTCGCGGATGATGACCGCGCCCTTCCGGTAGGTGCGCAGTTCGGACTCGGCGACGATGCGACCCTGCAGCACCGCCGGGAGGCTGCTGAACCACGGCCCGCTGTAGAGCAGTGCGCGGTCGCTGTTTGAGAGCTTCAAGTGCAGGCCCCGCGGCCGCGAGGCGTCTTGGTCGGGTGCGTTGCCAGACTACTGCCAATCCGGACCGGCGGCAAGCCGATCCGGGGCAGCGCCCTCGCGTCCGCCGCCGCAGGGTCACGCGCGGCGAGCCCCAGGCGGGTCTGCCTTCGCGCGGGTGCACCGGGCGACCACGCGCGCCGACGATCAGCGCGATCCGCGAGGCCGCAAGGGCAGGGGGCCGTCGTTGTACAGGGTGCGTCCATCGCGCGTCCGGCAGTGTCGGTGCATACTTGCGCCCGCCCGGAATCGGTGCGCGGTTCCGCAACGACGAGAAGGGGAGAACCATGCGCTGGACGCTCTGGCGCGGGGCGGTGCTTGCGTGCCTCGCATTCGCGGCGAACGCCGCGGCGCAACCGGCCGACCGCATCTGGACGGGCGGCACGATCCTCACCATGAACGACCTGGCCCCGCGCGCGCAGGCCGTTGCGGAACGGGGCGGGCGCATCGTCGCGGTCGGCACGCGTGCCGACGTGCTCAGGTTGCGCGGGCCGCAGACCCAGGTGATCGACCTCGGGGGCCGCGCGCTGCTGCCGGGCTTCTTCGACGCGCACGGCCACGTGACCCTGGGCGGCCTGCAGGCGCTGTCGGCGAACCTGCTCGCACCGCCCGACGGCAACGTGAAGGACATGGCGTCCCTGCTGCAGACCCTGCGCGACTGGATCGCGGCCAACGAAGCGGCGGTGAAGAAGGTCAACCTGATCGTCGGCTTCGGCTACGACAACTCGACGCTGGCCGAGCGGCGCCACCCGACGCGCGAGGATCTCGACACGGTGTCGCGCGACGTGCCGATCCTGCTCGTGCACCAGTCGTCGCATCTCGCCGCCCTCAACTCGAAGGCGCTCGAGGTCGTCGGGCTCACGGCCGACACGCCCGACCCGGCCGGTGGCGTGATCCGGCGCAAGGCGGGCGGCCGGGAACCCGATGGCGTCCTCGAGGAAACCGCGATGCAGGTGGCGGCGCTCAAGCTGCTGGGCCAGGTGGGTGCCGACGGCGTGAAGACGTTCTTCAAGGCCGGCACGGAGCTGTGGGCGCGCTTCGGCTACACCACCGCGCAGGACGGCGGCTCGACGCCGGGCAGCGTGGCCGCCATGCGGCAGGTGGCCGCGGCAGGCGAACTGAAGATCGACGTGGCCTCGTACCCGCTGCTCGCGATCGACCGCGACTTCGTCAAGGCCAACGCGAGCCGGGAGTACGCCAACCGCTTCCGCGTCGCCGGCGGCAAGATCCTCATCGACGGCTCGCCGCAGGGCTTCACCGCGTGGCGCGATCGTCCCTACTACAAGCCCGTCGGCAACTACCCGCCAGGCTACAGCGGCTATGCGTCGACGACGCCGCAGGACGTCGTCAACCTCCTTGCCTGGGCCTATGCAAACGACGTACAGGTGCAGACCCACGCCAACGGGGAGGCGGCGTCCGACGCGCTGATCGCCGGCCTGACCGTCGCGCAGCTGCAGCACGCCGGCAAGGACCTCCGTCCCGTGCTGATCCACGGCCAGTTCATGCGCGAGGACCAAGTCGACGCCTACAAGCGCCTGAACGTGTTTCCGTCGCTGTTCCCGATGCACACGTTCTACTGGGGCGAGTGGCACCTCAACCAGACGGTCGGCCCGGAGCTTGGCCAGAACATTTCGCCGACCGGCTGGGTCCGCCAGCGCGGGATGATCTTCTCCACGCACCACGACGCCCCGGTCGCGTTCCCGGATTCCATGCGCGTGCTGGACGCGACGGTGACGCGGCGTGCCCGCGGCACGGGCCGGGTCGTGGGTCCGCAGCAGCGCGTGGACGTCATGACGGCGCTGAAGGCCATGACGATCTGGCCGGCGTACCAGCACTTCGAGGAGGGCCGCAAGGGCTCGATCGAGGTCGGCAAGCTCGCCGACTTCGTCATCCTGTCGGCGGATCCGACGAAGGTGGCGCCCACGTCCCTCGCGCAGCTCAAGGTGACCGCGACGATCAAGGAAGGCACGACCATCTTCGCGCTCGACGCGCAGCAGCAGCGCAAGGCCGGGCTCATGCTTAAGCCCGGGCCCGCGGGCGACGCGTTCGGGCGCACGATCCGCGCGCTTGCCGTCTACCGCGAGTACGAGCGCCTGCCGGCATTCATGCAGACGCCCGTGGTGCTGCAGCACCTGGCCGCCTTGCCGCACACGAGCGCCTGCACCGCGGCCGCGATGAACGAGATGATCGCGGCGATGCTCGGCGCGCGCGTCGCCGCGTCATCACCCGCCGATCCGG
>CAYQAF010000256.1:0-4159 GCA_964415375.1 uncultured Alcaligenaceae bacterium | reverse complement strand
AGGTCCGGGAACTCGTCTCGCTCCGCCGCAGCGTGCTGGTCGTGGCGCCGATGACCCACGAGCTCGACGACCCGCAGGCGTTCTTCGGCGTGGTGGCGAGCCTGCAACCGGCCCGCTTCGTGCTCCTGCGTGCGCGCGCCTCGCCCGAGACGGTCCGGGCCCGCCTGGAGCAGCGCGGCGACTTCCTCGACGAGTACCGGTTGTCGCGCTGGGCGATCGATCTGCAACGTTACGTGCGCCCCGCGCCGCTGCCCATGAACGGGCTCGAGCTCGACACGTCCGGGCCATCGGCACAGCACCTCGCGGAAAGGGCGCTGCCCTGGCTCCGCTCACAGCTCGCCTGGTCGGAACGCGCCGTGGATGCCGAGACGACTCGACCCGCCGCCGCGCGCGTCGGCGCGTGATCATCGCGGGCACCCGTTCGCCTCGCGGCCCGTCCCGCCGGCAGCCGACGGAACGACACCTCGCCCGATGAAGATCGCCGACCTGAAGGTTCACGTCCTGAAGAGCCCGTTGGCGGACCCCTTCGCGTTCTCGCAAGGGTGGGTCAGGCAGCGCTCCGCCACGTTGCTCGAGATCGTCACCGACGATGGGCTGGTCGGGTGGGGCGAGGCGTTCGCGCAGGGGCTCGAGCCTCCCGAGATCGCCGCCACGGTGATCGAGCACGCGTTGCGGCCGCTCCTCGTCGGCTGCGATCCGCTCGACACCGAGGTGCTGTGGCACCGCATGTACCACATGACGCGCGACTACGGCCGCAAGGGCTCGGTAATCGCCGCGATCAGCGCGGTCGACATCGCACTCTGGGACATCGTGGGCAAATGCCACGGGCAGCCGATCCACAAGCTGCTGGGTGGCGCCTTTCGCAGTCGCGTTCAGCCGTACGCCACCGGGTTCTACCGCATCTCGGGCCAGGGCGAGGCGGCGCGCCTCGCCGACGAGGCGCTACGCCACTTCGACGCCGGGTTCTCGCTGATGAAGGTGAAGCTCGGGTACGGCGTCGAGGACGACATCGCCTGCATGCAGGCGATCGGCAACGCGATCCAGGGCAAGCCCATCCGGCTGATGATCGACACCAATCACGCGTACGGCCGTGCGGAGGCCCTGCGGCTCGGCCGGGCGCTCGCCGGGTTCGACCTGCGGTGGTACGAGGAACCGGTCGCGCCGGAGGATCTGCAGGGCTACGTGGAGATGCGGCAGAAGCTGCCGATGCCGATTGCGGGCGGCGAGAACGAGCACACCCTCTACGGCTTCCGCGATCTGCTCGCGGCCGGCTGCGTCGACGTCGCGCAGCCGGACATCGGCTCCTGTGGCGGCATCACCGCGGCCCGGCACATCGTTGCACTCGCCCAGGCCCACGGCGTGCAGGTGAACCCGCACGTGTGGGGCTCGGCGATCGCCCAGGCGGCCTCGCTGCAGCTCATCGCAGCCGTTCCCGTCGCGCACCACTCGCTGTTCGCGCAGGAGCCGGTACTCGAATACGACCGCTCGTCGCATCCGTTCCGCCAACAGCTGATCACGCGGCCGATCCAGCTCGTCGACGGCTGGGTACCCATCCCGGCGGGACCAGGCCTCGGGGTCGAGGTGGACCGGGCGGTGCTCGAAAAGTACCGCGCCTGAACGCGCGGGCGTCAGCCGGCGTTCAGCGCCAGAGGCCACGAATCCGCGCCGCGATGTCCACCGGGGGCGCAGCGCCACGGTTCGAGAGGCTCCCGTCGACGGGCGGCGTCGCCACGGGCCAGCAGCAACGCTCGAAGAACGCCGTCAGCGCATCGGGAATGAAGCGGCTGCGCGAAGCGTAGACGTGCCGGTCGCCGTGCCCGGCCTGCTGGTGGACGTGGAAGCGCTGCGGCAGCATCAGTGAAAGCTCCTCCTTCGCGCGCGTCATTGCGACGTACAGCAGGCGCCGCTCCTCCTCCACTTCCTCGGTCGTCGCGGTGCTCATGTCGGACGGAATGCACCCGTCGACGACGTTGAGAACCTGCACTGCCTTCCACTCCTGTCCCTTCGCCGAGTGGATCGTTGACAGAATCAGGTAGTCGTCGTCCTTCAGCGCTGCGCCGGACCGGTCGCTGGTCGCATCGGGCGGGTCGAGCGCCATCTCGGTCAGGAAGCGCTCGCGCGACGGGTAGGTGGACGCGATCTGCACGAGCTGGACGAGATCGCCCTGGCGCACCGGCGCGTCGTCGTAGAGTCGGTTGAGGTGCGGCGCGTACCAGCGGGTGACGGTCTCGAGCTCCGCGGGCCACCGCGACGTCGTCGCGCAGAGCGCGCGCAGCAGCGCAATGAGCGGCGGCCAGTCCGTGCGCGCGGCGGCCGGTGGGGTGAACGCGTGCAACGCGGACACGACGTCCGGTGCGGCGCCGAGCGCGTCGAGCAGCCGCGTGGCGGTTGCCGGCCCGACGCCGGGGACGAGGCGGACGGCGCGAAAGCCCGCCAGACGGTTGCGCGGATTGTCGGCCCAGCGCAGCACCGACAATGCGTCCTTGACGTGCGAGGCTTCGAGGAAGCGCAACCCGCCGTACTTGACGAAGGGAATGCCGCGGCGGGTGAGCTCGAGCTCCAGCTGCGCGCTGTGGCTGGAGCTGCGGAACAGCACCGCCTGGGACTTCAGC
This sequence comes from uncultured Alcaligenaceae bacterium, assembly GCA_964415375.1. GTDB lineage: Bacteria > Pseudomonadota > Gammaproteobacteria > Burkholderiales > Casimicrobiaceae > VBCG01. The sequence continues at coordinate 1,547 of CAYQAF010000256.1, read as the reverse complement.
GCCATGCCCCGTTCGCGTCGTTCCAGCACCCGCTCGGCAACGCAGCGCGCCTGGTCGCCTTCGTCGCGGACGCTGACGAGTTGCGGCCGCGCGGACGACGCACGATCGGTCCAGAGGTTCTTGGTGAAGCGTTCTCGCGCGAGACCGATCACGGCATTGGACGCGTCGAGGATCGCCTGGGTCGAACGGTAATTGCGATCGAGCGTCACCACGCGCGCGGGCGGCGCGAAGCGCTGCGGAAAGTCGAGGATGTTGCGCACCGTCGCCGCGCGGAACGAATAGATCGACTGGGCGTCGTCGCCGACGACCGTCACACCCCGGCCATCCGGCTTCATCGCGTGCAGGATCGACGCCTGCAGCCGGTTGGTGTCCTGGTACTCGTCGACGAGCACGTGGTCGAAGCGCTCGCCGATCTCCCGCGCGAGCGGTGGTTCGCCGACCATGTGCGCCCAGTAGAGCAGCAGGTCGTCGTAGTCGAGCACGTGCTGCGCCTGCTTCGCGTCGACATAGGAGCCGAACAGCTTGGCGAGATCGGCCTGCCACGGGACGCACCACGGATAGTCGCGCTCGAGCACCTCGCCGAGCGGCGCCTCGCCATTGACCGTGCGGGAGTAGATCGCGAGGCAGGTCGCCTTGGCCGGGAAGCGGCGCTCGGTGGTGTCGAGACCGAGCTCGTGCCGCGCGATCGCGATCAGGTCTTCCGCATCGCCGCGATCGAGGATGGTGAAGGACTCGTCGAGCCCGATGCGCGCGGCGTATTCGCGCAGCAGGCGCGCGCCGACGCTGTGGAACGTGCCCGCCCAGCGAAATGCGGCCGCGCCCCGCGTAGCCGATGCACCGAGCCCGAGCTGCAGCAGCTGCCCCGCCCGGCGCTCCATCTCGGCCGCCGCCCGCCGGCTGAACGTGAGCAGCAGGATCCGCTGCGGATCTGCGCCACTGCGCACCAGATGCGCGACGCGGAAGGCGAGCGTGTTGGTCTTGCCGGATCCCGCGCCGGCAATGACCAGCAGCGGACGGGCGTCGCCCGCATGCGGCCCCGTTCCATGCTCGACCGCGAGCCGCTGCTGCGCGTTCAGCGGCGCGAGGAACTCGGCGGAGTCGGGAGCACTGTCGAACATCGGCACGCATCGAACGAACGTTCTTTGCAGCATAGCATGGGTACCGCTTCGCATTCGGAGTTCGGTCGGCGGCAACGGTGGTTGCCGGCCGTCAAGATCGAGGGCGCGCGCCCGTCCTAGAGTGGTCATAGCGCCCGGCGCCGAGCGGCGCGACCAAGATGATCGATCGTCGGCAATTCCTCGGAGTCATGCTCATGTCCAGGGCCGCCCTCGCCCAAGGTGCAACGGAAATCGCGTTGCCGTCGCCCCAGACCGCTACCACCACCGTCGCGCTGATCGACGCGCTCTCCAGGCGACGCAGCACCCGGGACTTTTCCTCGAGAGAATTGCCGCGCGACGTCCTCTCGACGCTCTTGTGGTGCGCGTTCGGCATCAATCGGCCCGACAGCGGCGGGCGTACCGCGCCCTCGGCGCACAACTGGCAGGAGA
>CAYQAF010000255.1:0-4208 GCA_964415375.1 uncultured Alcaligenaceae bacterium | reverse complement strand
GGTCGCCGCAGCTCGCGGCCATGGCGCGCGAGCACAGGGGATGCGAGGTGCTCGAGCAGGATTTCCTCGCGCTGGACCTGCCGGGCTCGCGCTTCGACGGCGTGTTCGCCAACGCCGTGCTGTTTCACGTCCCCCGGCAGGAACTGTCCCGCGTGCTCGGGCAACTGCACGCGACGCTCAAGGCGAACGGCGTGCTCTTCAGCTCGAACCCGCGCGGCAGCGGTGAGGAGGGCTGGAACGGCGACCGCTACGGCGCCTTCCATGACTGGAAATCCTGGCGGTACGCGATGACGACCGCGGGATTTGTCGAGTTGACCCACTTCTACCGGCCGCCCGGCCTGCCGCGGGAGCAGCAGCCCTGGTTGGCCAGCGTATGGCGAAAGCCCGGGCCCCGCACTCGGACTGAACGACCGGCGCTCGGCTAGCTCAGTTCGCGGATCGCGCTGCGTATGGCCTGTTCGATCAGCGCCTTGTCGGCGTCGGCGTTACCCATCACGGTGTCCCAGTACAGCCGAACGTAGGCCGAGCGGTGCTTGGTCTTCAAGACCAGGGTCTGCAAGCCGCGTTGCTGGCCGAAGGCATAGTCGGTGGCGTAGCCGAGCAGGTCGTGCACACCCGCCTCCCAGATGCCGGTCTGGACCGCCTCGATGATCGCGGCCATGCGCCGGTGGAATTCCCTCGGCACGTCGACGCTGACGGGTTCCTGCGCGGTCATGATTGAGTTCGCTCGTGACAAGACTTCATTCCCGGCTGCCCCTTCTCGTCGTCAAGTCTTGATGAAGGGAAGGGGCTGGCTGCCCTGCTTCTTCTGCTGCTTGATGACCTTCTTTTCCTTCGCGGTGTGCTGGGCCTTCTTCTTGTTTTCCTTGGGGGGTTGGTGGGACATGAGCGGCTCCGGTGGATCGCCTGGAACTGGGCGCCCCCTCACGATAGGCCAAAGCGGCGCCTTGCGCACCTGCTCTTTGCCGCGCTCACGACCGGATCCGGTGCCGTATAGGGCATGACACGCCCCCGCGTCAGTCGAACCGGCGGAACCAATGGACCGACAGCGTCGCCGCCGCCAACAGCAGCAGGGCACCGACCGCGGCGAACAGCGCCGTGACTTCCGTGTGCTGGCGCTCGAGCTCTAACCGCGTGGCCAGCTCGCCGTAGACCTTCGCGAGATCCTCGGCGCTCGGGGCGTGGAAGTAGTCTCCGTGCGTGATCCCGGCGATCGACTTCAGCGTCGTCTCGTCGAACGCCATGAACATCGAATAGCCGTCGACCTCCGCCGGCCCGCCGCCGGTCTTGCCGAACCCGACGGTGAAGACGCGTACGCCACGCCGTGACGCCATGTTGGCGACCTCCAGCGGGTCGGGACCGGTGGTACGGCGACCGTCGGTGAGCAGAATGATGGCGCCCGAGCGGAACGAGCCGGGCGGCACCGGCTGCGGCTCGGCCCTGGGGCGGGCATCCGGCGTGTCCGGCCGCAGACGCTGCGCCCGTTCGCGCGTGCTCGTTCCCCCGAGTACCGCCTTCTCGACGTCGATGTCCTCGTCGGGAAACAGCGCCGCGAGCGACACCAGCAGGCCGCTGCCGATCGCCGTGTGCCGCTGCAGCGCGAAGCGGTCGATGGCAGCGATGAGCGCCTCGCGGTCGCGCGTCGGCGGCTGGACGAGCGCCGCCGTGCCGGCGAACGTCACGATGCCGATCCGCGTGTCGTCCGGCTGCTCCTGCACGAAAGCCTTCGCCGCGTTCTGCGCGGCGACGAGCCGGTTCGGCTCGATGTCCCGCGCGCGCATGCTGAGCGATACGTCGATCGCCATGACGATCGTGCGCTTGTCGGAGGGAAGCGTCACGGTCGCGGTGGGCCGCGCGATCGCGAGGATCGCGGCCATCAGCCCGAGCAGGAACAGGAACGGCGGAACGTGTCGGCGCAGACTCTGCCGCGGTCCCAGCGCCTCCTTGAGCGGGGCGAGCGTCGCATAGCGCAGCACGACCTTGCGGCGCCGGCGCATCAGCAGGACATAGGCCCCGACGAGCACCGGGCCTGAGAGCAGCAGCCACAGCGCCTCGGGCGACAGGAACGCGATCATCGCGGGATGGGAACGGCTGGTGCGAACAGACTGTGGATGGCCGATGACTCTAGCACCGAACGAGCGCCGGCAACGCTTGACAGTCAAGTCGGACCTCGTCGCCCGGGACGTACCGGCGCAGAATGCGCGAGGTACGACCATCGCGCGCCCGTCAGTCGCGCGTCAGCGACGACACGGGGACAGCCTCGGGGCATCCCGGGTGCAACGACAACAGGGAGACATCGACCCATGGCGGCGAACACGACCTATCTGGCTCCCGGCGAGGGGGAGACGGTGTTCTCGGTCAGCGCCTCGCCGATCAAGTTCGGCGTCGGCGCGCTGGGCGAGCTCGGCGCGGACGCACAGTCCCTCGGCATGCAACGCGTCGCCCTGTTCGTCGACCCGCACGTGCTGGCGAGCGCTCCTGGCGAGACCGCGCTGCGGTCGCTCTCCGACGCCGGCGTCGACGTCGCGATCTACGACCGGATGCGCTGCGAGCCGAACAGCGATTCGTTCGAGGCGGCGGCGGCGTTCGCCCGCGATGGCAACTTCGACGGCTTCGTCTCGCTCGGCGGCGGCTCGGTGATGGACACCGCCAAGGCGGCCAACCTGCTGTCCACCTATCCCGACGAGCTCATCGCCTACGTCAACGCGCCGATCGGCCGCGCGAAGCCGATTCCGGGACGGCTGAAGCCGCACATCGCCTGCCCGACGACCTGCGGCACCGGCAGCGAGACGACCGGCATCACCATCGTCGACCTCACGTCCGTCGGGCTGAAGACAGGCATCGCTTCGCCGTTGCTCAAGCCGTCGCTGGCGATCGTCGACCCGACGACCACCGAGACCCTACCCGGCGGCGTCGTCGCGGCGTCCGGCTTCGACGTGCTGACCCACGCCGTCGAGTCGTACACGGCACGGCCCTACACCAGCCGTCCGCGTCCGTCCCATCCCTCGCAGCGACCGCCCTACCAGGGCTCGACACCGTACAACGACATCGGCAGCATCGCCGCGATCCGCCTCGGCGGAAAGTACCTGGTGCGCGCGGTGCGCGACGCGGGCGACAAGGAAGCGCGACACCAGCTGATGTTCGCGTCGACGCTCGCCGGGCTCGCGTTCGGCAGTGCCGGGGTGCACATACCCCATGCCATGTCCTACTCGGTGGCTACCCTCAGGCACGAGTTCGTCGCCGGGGGTTACGAAGAGCGCGAGCCGATGGTTCCGCACGGCATCGCCGTGGTGATCAACGCACCGGCCGCGTTCCGCTTCACCGCCTCGGCCAACCCGGCCCGCCACCTCGAGGCGGCCGCCGCTCTCGGCGCCGACGTGGCGGAGGCCACGCCGGAGGACGCGGGCGAAATCCTCGCCCGGACCTTCATCGCGCTGATGCGCGAGACCGGCCTGCCGTCCGGCATCGCCGCGCTGGGCTACGGCGAAGCGGATGTGACCGCGCTGGCCGAAGGGGCGTACGCCCAGCAGCGACCGCTGGTGATGGCGCCACGCAGCGTATCCATAGAGGACCTGAAGGGCCTTTACCGCGACGCCCTGCGCTACTGGTAGGGACCGGCCACTCATGCATGCAGGGGCTTCACCCGACCGACGCGGATTTCGCGAGCTGCTCGAACCTCGCTTCGCAGTCCCGTGTCAGTGCTTCGAGCGTGGCGGACTCGGCACCGCTGCGCAATTCCGCCGACAGGGCCGCCGCCGCCAATTCGAGGCCCCTCGCGCCGATCATCGCGGCCGACCCTTCGAGGTCGTGCAGCACGCGGCGGGCGGCCGCGTGCCGTCCGGCGACGACGTGTTCGCGCAGTTGTGCCACGTCGGCCCCGTGCAGCGCGACGTAGTCGCGCAGCAGACCGTCACGCCTGGGGTGGCCTCCCGCGCCGAAAGCGAGCATTCCGCCAGCGTTGGCCCCGCGGGCCGTGGCTGGATCGGCGCTTGGCTCCCCGGCAGCCGGCGCGGTGCTCGCGCCCGGATTGGGCGAATGCGCGAGCCAGTCGCCCAGCTCCGCCCTGAGCATCGCTCCGGTCACCGGCTTTCTCAGCCAGGCGTTCATGACGGCGTCGATCGCGTGCTCGTGGTCGTCGTCGACGAGAGCGTTGGCCGTGAGCGCGATAATCGGCGTGTGCCCGTGCTCCGGGAGCGCGCGTATCGCGC
>CAYQAF010000254.1:0-4225 GCA_964415375.1 uncultured Alcaligenaceae bacterium | reverse complement strand
CCGGCCGGGCGGACCTCCGCCTGCCACGGCTGGGCGAGCACACGGCGGAAGTGCTGCGATCGGCGGGATACGTCGAGGATGATCTCGTCGCGTTGCGCGACGCCGGCGCGTTCTAGGCTGACTGCGCAGTTGCGGGCGGCACGCAGCTCATCGCGTATTCGCTCATGGCCGTGATCGTCAGCGACGGATTGACGCCGGGGTTGGCGGGCACCGTGGAGCCATCGCAGACCAGGAAGTTCCGATAACCGTACAGGCGGCTCTGCGCGTCCACGACTCCCGTCGTCGCATCGGCGCCGATGACCACGCCGCCGAGGATGTGCGCCGTGGTCGGGATGTTGGCCCACGCCTCCAGCACCATGCTCTGCGCATAGCCGCCCGTGCGGGTGGCCAGCCACTCAGCCGCGCGATTGCCCGTCTCGATGAACGTAGGGTTCGGCTTCTCGGGATCCTGCTCGGTCGTGAGCGAGACGCCGCCGAACAGGCCGCGCTTCGCCCGGAAGGCGATCGCGTTGTCCAGGCTCTGCATCACGAGGAACAGCACCGAGCGGCGGGACCAGCCGACGGGCCACAGCGTTTTCAGGAACGTCACGGGATGGCGCAGCACGTTGCCCAGCCACATGAGCGGCCGCGTCAGGCGATTGCCGTCACCGGTGATCAACGTGTAGAGCAGCGACATGAAGTCGCCGTGGCGCCCGTACGTGACGAATTCGATGTGGGTATCCGGGCGCGGGTGGATGCTGGCGCTGATCGCGACGTCATTCCAGGGACGGGCCGTGCCCTCGGGCATCGTCACGGCGAGGATGGATTCGCTGTTGGTGCGGACGAGCTGCCCGAGCCGGTCGCTCAAGCGCGGCAGCGAGCCCTCGAGCTTGGCCCTGGCCAGCAGGCGATTCGTGCCGAGGGCGCCGGCGGACATCACGACACCGCGCGTCGTGAACGTCTGGCGCGCCTTGCGGAACCAGGCGCCCGGCCGCTCGGTCGTCACGACATAGCCGTCGCTGCCGTCGTCCGCGCCGCGCGGGCGAATGTCGACGACCTCCCGCTCGGGCAGGATCCGCGCGCCCCGCTTCTCCGCAAACCAGAGATAGTTCTTGAGCAGCGTGTTCTTGGCGCCTTCGCGACAACCCACCATGCAGGCGCCACAGAATGTGCAGCCCGTGCGATCCGGGCCCTCGCCGCCGAAGTACGGATCCGCCACCGGCCGGCCAGGATCGCCGAAGTACACGCCCACGGGCGTGCGGCGGAACGTCCCTTCGACGCCGAAATGGCGACCGACTTCCCGCAGCAGCCCTTGCCCGTCGCTCTCGCGCGGTACCTCGATCACCCCGAGCATGCGCTCCGCGGTGTCGTAATGCGGCGCGAGCGTCGACGCCCAGTCCTTCAATGCACGCCATTGCGGATTCGTGAAGAACTCCGGGCTGGCTCGATAGAGCGTGTTGGCATACACGACGCTGCCGCCGCCGACGGCGGCGCCGCTGGCGATGAACACGTCCTTGAACGGCGTCAGGCGGAAGATTCCGCGCAGGCCGAGTGCCGGCGCCCACAGGAAGCGCTTGAGGTCCCAGGTCGTCTTGGCGAAGTCCTCGTCGCGGTAGCGCCGGCCTGCCTCGAGCACGCCGACGCTATATCCCTTCTCGGCCAAACGCAGCGCTGAGACGCTGCCACCGAATCCGGAACCGATGACGAGCCAATCGTAGTCGAGTCCGCCGCTCGAGTCAGTCATAGCGTCCCCCAATTGCGGCCACTATTGTGTCAACCGGCGCCGAACCGATCCATCGCGCCCAGGTTCATGAATGATTCGCTGTCGTGGAACGCGACATCTGAGTCGTCCTTGCCCCACCGTAAGCTGCCGACGGCCCCCCACCGTCCGCCCTTGGTCGGCAGACGGTAGAACAGCTTCATCGCCAGAAGGTCCACTGGTTTTGCGCCGGGTTACCATTTGCGCAGGACCGGAGGCCCTCCGCAGTCACGCCCAGAAGCCCGCCACGCGCTGCACCGTCCAGAACGCGGCGACGGAACCGATGGCGTACGCCACCGGGACGCGGATCATTGCTTCAGAGTGCCAGGGGCCTCGCTCGACGTGCCCAGGCCTGCGCAGCAGTCGCGTCAGCACAGAGAGCACCAGCACCACGACGGCGATGAACGCCAGCTGCCCGACCTCCACGCCGACGTTGAAGAACAGCAGGGCAGCCGGAATGTCCCGCTCCGGCAGGCCCACCTCGCGCAGCGCGCCCGAGAAGCCGAAGCCGTGTAGCAGGCCGAACACGAACGCGACGATCCAGGGCGCACGCGCCGCGAGATCGCGGCGGCCCCGGGCGCGGCGCAGGATTTCGGCGGCCACGAGCATCACCGACAGCGCAATCGTCGCCTCGATCGGCGCCTGCGGTGCGTATAGCCACCCGAGCGTGGCCCCGGCCAGCGTGATGCTGTGTGCCACGGTGAAGGCGGTGACGGTGCCCACGAGCTGTTTCCAGTTTCCCACCAGGAACAGCAGGCCCAGCACGAACAACAGGTGGTCGATGCCGAGCAGGATGTGTTCGACGCCGAGCACGAAATACGTTCTCGAGACTTCGAGCGCGGTGGGTGCCGCCGTCACGTGGAACGACGTCTGCTCGGGCGTGAGTCGCACGGTCTGCGTCGTGCCGTCGACGCGCTCGAGGCGCGCGAGCACGTCCGTCCGCGTGGCGCTCAGGCCATCGATGGCGATCGTGCGCCCGACGAGGCCGCCCGGGCAGTGCGCCTGCCACTGCTCGATGAACGCATCACCGACGAAGGTGCCGTGCAGCGGCGCACCGCTGCACTCACCCGGCAGGCGGACGTGCAGGCTCAATCGGTACTCGCCCCGCGCCGGCACCTTCCAGATGATGTCGAACGTGTCGGGTGAAGTCTCACGAATCTCGAGATAGGCCGGACGCACCTCATGTGCCTGGACGCTCGAGGTCCAGCAGGCCGCGGCGATGAGCGACAACCACAGGCAACTCGCGATCGTTCCCCGCGACAGCGACGCGTTCATCGCGCCGCGCCACCTTCAGCGGGCGCGGAAAACAGCGTGGCTGCCGGCCCCTCGACGCGGACCTCGTACTTGTCACGTAGGGTCGCAAGCAGCGATTGGATCTGCCTTTGCCGATGCTCGGCCTGCCATTCACGCAGCACGATCGGGCGGAATTCGCCCAGCGTCGGCGCCTTGCCGACGACGCGTTCGTTCACCCTGACGAGGTGCAGGCCGAAGGCGGATTCGATCGGACCGGACCACTGCCCAAGCGGCGCCTCGTCGACTTGCCTGGCAAACTCCTGGCCGAACGCATTGACGATCGCCTGCGGCGAGGCTGCCACCATCGTCGCAGGCAGCAATGTCGTATCTCCGGCCTCCGCCGGATCAGCCGGACCGCGGCCCGCCTGCAACTCGGCGAGCAGCTTCTCGGCGTCCGCGCGCACCTTGTCGCCGCGGCGCTCGGCGCTCAGGTACACCTGCAGAAAAGTGAGCTCTGCCGGCCGTGCGAATTTCTCGGCGTTCTGCATGAGGTAGCTCTGCAGCTGTGCGTCGGTCGGCTCGCCCGAATCCGCGACGCTGTCCGAAATGAACTCCATCTTCTGACGCAGTCGGCGGCGGATCACCGTGTCGTCCCGGTCGAGGCCCATCGCGATCGCTTCGCGATAAAAGATCTCCTCGGCGACGTAGTCGTCGACCAGCCCCTTCAGTTCCTCCGCCGTCGGCGGGCGCATCCAGACCGTGGCGAAGTTCTCCGCGATCGCCGTGACGCGGGACTCTGAGATCACGATCTCGCGCGGGGCGTCCGACCCGCCACGATTAGACGCCTCGTAAAGCAGGAACAGCGCGGTGCCTGCCAGCAGGAAGTGCAGCAGGGGTTCGCGCAGCAGTCGTCGGATCACGTGGGCTGGCCGACCCGGTTTACGGCGAATACCAGATCGGCGACGTCCAGGCGCGTTCCTGCTGCTTCATCGGGACCTCGGGGCTCATCTTCACTCCGAAGCGCGCCTGGTCGTACGCGGTCCAGCGGGGAGTGGGGATCTCGATCACGCGGGCGTAATAGAAGGCACGCTGGCCCGGCTTGAAGTCGGGGTCCTTCCACACGGCGGTGAGTTCCGCGGCGCCGATCGTATTGGTGTACGTGGCACGCGCGACATCGACCGTGTCGCCCACCGGCGGCAGCCTGCCGTCCTTGGTCGGCTTGCGGTCACCGGCCCACACCACGTCGTACACCTT
>CAYQAF010000253.1:0-4225 GCA_964415375.1 uncultured Alcaligenaceae bacterium | reverse complement strand
CCGTCGAACACGCCGGGGCGCACCTGGTTGAAGTTGCGCAGGCCGTCGAAGCAGTCGGCGATATCGCCGTTGGGGGCTTTATAGGCTGGGCCCTGGCAGCCGGTGGGCAGGCTGTCGTCCCAGCTGTCGGTGGTTACGACCTGGATGGCATCGCCCATGTCGAAGACGCCGTCGCCATCGCGGTCGATGTCCTTGCCTAGCTCCATTAGGGGTTTAGTCAAGCCGCAGGACGCGGGATCACGCCAGCAGAATGGGTAGTGGTCGACGTCGGCGTACTGCACGCCGTCGATGCCGTTGATGTTGTCGATGATCTTGTCATTGTTGACGTCGCGGTACAGGTTGACCTGCACCCGCGGAATGCCGGGCTCCCACGGCTCGGCTGCGGCGTAGCGCGGGTCGTTCTCGGCACGTGTCGTCGCGTACTGGACGATGCCGGAAATGCCGCCGTTCTCGCCCGGGCCGTAGACGGCCTTGCCCCACTCGATCACGCTGGACTGGCCGAGGAAGCCCTGGATGGCCTGGGTGAGCACCTGCCCGGTCTCGGTGCGGGCGAGGTTAAGGGTGAGGGGGTCGTTGGGATTGATCAGCGGGTTGCCCACAGCCTTGCAGGCGGGTACTTTGTTGTCAACGTCGTCCTGCGTGCAGAACTGCAGCTGCGGATTGAGCTTACCGCCGTACGACCAGTATTCGGCCTCGTCGATCGCGCCGCCACCATCGACCGCGATGGTCGCGCCGGTGGCCTTGAAGCGGGCGAAGTCCACTTCGGCGACCAGCCAGTTGAAGAACGGGAACACCTCGTCGAAGGGGACGTAGCCGTCCATGTCAGTGGGGAAGGATTGGTAGATGCTGCCGTCGCGGAAGCGCAGATTGACCGCCTGTTCCGGCATGCCCTGCTCGCCGGGGTCGCGGAAGCCGTTCTGGTTGGCGTCGTGGAACACCACGCTCTCCAGACGCGAGAACCAGAAGAACACCGGCACTTCCTGCAGCGCCAGTACAGGCCCGGTGTCAGCGTCGATCGTGATGTTGTGGGTGGCGAAGATGACGTCCAGATAGTCGTCCCAGATCACCAACTGGTAGTTGCCATGCGGCACGTTGGGGATTTCGAAGCTGCTGTCCTCGTTGCACGGGCCCGAGTAGAGGGCGCGGCCGCCAGCAGCCTCGAGTTCGTTCAGGCCGACCCGGCAGTTGGGAATCGGATGGCCGTTGTAGAAGGCATAGTCAGGCGGGCGCGACATATGCAGGTTGACCACCTCACCGGTGATGGTGGCGGTGGGACTGCCATCGTTGGGGATGTTGTTGAAGTCCTGCACGAAACCGATGAAGACATGGTGTCCGGGCGGGCCGAACTCCTGGAAGTAGGACGGCTCGTTGGCCTTCACCCAGGCGTCGATGGTCTTGGTGCCCTCGATGGTGGAGGTTTGGTGCCAGCCCGAGCCGGCCGGCGGCACCATCTGCACGCCGTACTTGCCGGGGGCCAGGTTCTTGATCAGCAGGGTGCCGTCGGCGCCGGTCTTGAGGGTGCCGTCGCCCATCGTCACCACATCGCCGTCAGCGTTATAGCTGGTGCCGAGCGGGTTGCCGTAGGCATCCTGCAGCACCTGGCCGCCGGAGATGCCGTAGCCGCCGCCCGCCTCGAACAGCAGGACGCTGATGCCGGGCAGGCCCTCCTCCTGCGGCAGGTCGGGCGCGTTGTTGAGGGGATGGTTGTCGTTGAACGCAAACACCGAAATCTGCGCGGTGGGGACGCGCTGCGGGTTCACCGTGACCGTGACCGACGCCTGTCCCGGTTTCACCTGGGCGCCACCCATCTGGTAGCCGCTGTTGGGCAGCACCGAGACGTAGTAGCGCTTATCAGGGTTAAGCTGGATCGAAGGGCTGGTCGAGTCGCCCTTGCCCACGACAGGCATGTAGCTGGTGTGGAGGCTGACCGACAGGTCAAGGCCTGGCGTGGCCTTGCGGTTGAAATCGACATCCTTGGTGGTGTCCTCCTCCACCAACCAGCGGAAGCCGCCGGCGATGGATGTTTTGCCGTCCGGACCGACCACCTTGATGTTCAGCGTCTGTGCGTAGAGTGCTTGGCAAAAGCCTGCCAGCACCAGCAACGACAGCAACAGGTGCCACAGAGATGTATGGCTGGAATATCTCAAGTTTTCGGTTTTCATCGCACCCTCCGCTGCTCGTTTCGACAATCACTGAATCCACACGGGCCATCACGGCCGCCAGGACGAAATTCACAGTTGGAAGCGTAGTGAAGCTGCGGCAATACGACACGGGGGCGAAACCCTTACTCCGCTGCGGGCAAGTCTGCATTCGAGCGGCGGGTTTCACTGTAGAAAAACCGGGGGAAGTAACCTCGCATTACAGGAAACGGGGAATAGGTTCCGCCGAGCGATGACCATGTGGAGCGCACAGGCCTTGGGCTCGGTGTCTGGATAAAGCGTATCGCGGATTCGAGAAGAACGGCCTGGATGCCGGCTGCGCAGCAGCCAACACCCAATCAGTGATGTGCCCGCTCCGTCTGCAGGGAACTCACGAGGGTTACAAGGCGGGTATGGCCATCTGGCGACAAGGGAACGCAGTAATCGACGGCGAAGTCGATGGCTGTTTGACGGCAAGCCGGTAACGCGTCGTCGGCCAGGCCGATGAGCGTTGCTTGTGGGCTTCCGGCACGGATTTCATGGGCCAGTTCGACGACTCTGGCGCCCGGCAACCCCAGTTCGAGCAGCACCAGATCAGGCTTCAGCGTCTGCGCATAGCCGAGTCCCGTCGTCGCGTCGACTGCTTCTTCCAGGATCATGACGGGCCAATGGATAGACAGCAGCATGTTGAGCTGTTTACGGAACAGCATGTCGCTCACGATGATCAGGGTAATGAAGCGCGTTTGCAGCAAGGATTCGATCAGGCCAACAATCTCCGCATCGGTCGACTCGCCTTTCACCATGAAATGGTCAGCGCCGTTGCGAAACGCGGCCTCACGGTATTCGAGGATGTCGTGGCTGGTGATGACGCAGATCACCGCGTCGACAAAAATCGACTTGATGGTTTTGGTCAGATCGAGCCCGTTTCCACCCGGCAACCGGACATCCATGAAGATGAGGTCGAAGCGCCGCGAAAGCGCATGGCGCAGCGCTTCCTCTCCGTCTGCCGCCTCGGCGATTTGCATCGATGGAAACCGTCCCGCCAGCAACTGATTCAACGACTGGCGATACGCGGCATTGTCTTCAACAATGAGGGTGTTCAACATGACGGACAGTCCCTGCAAATCAAGCTTGATTACGCCAAATGCTAGCCAGCATACGGATCATGGCCTATACGGGTTTGTGGGTATTTCCTGCGGTGATGCGCTGTAGCGGGTTAGAGGCCTGTCTGGTAGCGCTGGTAGAAATCCAGTACCTTCGGAACGTAGTTCAGGGTTTCCCGGTACGGCGGGATGCGGTTGCCGTGTTTCTTCACGGCCTGTTCGCCGGCGTTGTAGGCAGCGAGCGCCAGGCTGGTGTTGTTGTTGAACAGGCGCAGCAAATCCCGCAGATAGCGCGCACCGCCATTCAGGTTTTGCACTGGATCAAAGGCATCGGCCACGCCATAGCGCTTCGCGGTTTGCGGCATCAGCTGCATCAAGCCGGCTGCGCCTTTTTTGGATACGGCCTTCGGGTTGTAGCGCGACTCGACCGAAATCACCGCGTGCAGCAAGGCGCTTTCCAGGCCATAGGTGCGGGACACCTCGTCGACCACCTGATCGTAACCTGCCTTCCTGGCCAGGCCTGACCTGGCCTTGGGCATCGCAGCCGCGGGCACCGTTGCAACCGCTGCTACCGTTGGCTGCGGCGCCGCGATCAGGACCGAATAGCGTTCATCGGTCGGCACATTGCTGAGCGATACCGAGCCATCGTCGGTGGTGTAGGCGTAAATATCTGCCCATGCCGGCCGGCTCAAACCGCATCCCAGCAGCAGCACGATAGCTATGTGTTTGCACGACATCATCCGGCTAGCGTAGGCTGTCCACCCCAGTGCAGCAATACGCTGAACACTGTAATTGGCTGACGTTTCGCGACTGGGTACTTGCCCTGCTGGTTTCAGTTGGGCTATTTTGAAACATTGCCACCCATGCATAAGAGTTCCTTATGTTCAAGTTTCTGCGCTACTACACGGTGGCAAGCCTCGTTGCAGTCATTGCCACGGCAGTCCTGCTGACCTGGTTTTACCGGCAGGTGGCGATACAGGGCAT
>CAYQAF010000252.1:0-4239 GCA_964415375.1 uncultured Alcaligenaceae bacterium | reverse complement strand
CAAGGCCAAGGCGCTCAGCTGATCGGGCCGTCGCCGCGCTGATCCACGCGGCGCTCGTCGCGGCGGCGCTCGGCCTCGCCGGCTGCGCAGCGCTGCCGCGCAACGCGGTGCCCGTCGAGCTGATGGGCGCGGCGGCGCTCGTCCCGGACGTGCCCGGTGCGCGCGCACCGGCCGGGCTGCCCGACGCGGCGATGCAGCGCGACCTGTCCCGCTCGTTCGAGCAGGAGTCCGCGACCGAGTTTCCATCCGGTCCGGATGGGGTCGTTCACTACGCGCATCTCGCGCTGTCGGGCGGGGGCGCGAACGGTGCGTTCGGGGCGGGGTTCCTCGTCGGCTGGTCGCAGGCGGGCAAGCGTCCGCCGTTCAAGATCGTCACCGGCGTTTCGACCGGCGCGCTGATGGCGCCGTTCGTGTTCGCCGGCCCCGACTACGACGCCGCGCTGACCGAGTTCTACACGCAGACGTCGTCGGCCAACATCTTCCGGATGCTGTCGATCGTCCCGCAGCTCCTCGGCGGGGAATCGCTCGCGGATTCCGGGCCCCTGCAACTGATGATCGAGCGGGAGGTTGACGAGGTGTTGCTGCGCCGGATCGCGGCCGCGCACAACGGCGGACGGCGGCTGTACATCGCCACGACCGACCTCGACTCGCAGCGCCTCTGGGTCTGGAACATGGGACTGATCGCCGCCAGCAACCGACCGGAGGCAGGGCGTCTCTTCCGACAGATCATGCTGGCGTCGGCCTCGGTGCCGATCGCGTTTCCGCCGGTGTTCTTCCAGGTCGAGGCCGGGGGGCGGCGCTACGACGAGATGCACGTCGACGGCGGCGTCGGGGCCCGGGTGTTTTTCAGTGGTGGCGTCTTCAGCTTCGCTGCCGCGCGTGCCGGCGTCGGTCGCGGGGCGGGCCGCGAGGAGATCTACATCATCCACAACGGCCAGCTCCTGTCGTCGCCCCGGGCGACGCCGCGGTCGCTGCGCGGCATCGGCTTGCGCACGTTCGAAACGGCGAGCAAGTCGGCGGTCATCGGCGACCTGTTTCGCATCTACACCGTCACGCTGCGGGAGCAGGCGGGCTACAACTGGATCACGATTCCCGAGGACGTCGAGCTGTGGGGCAGCGAGCTGTTCGATCCGGTGAAGATGGGCGAGCTCTTCCTGCTCGGCCGGCAGCGCGCGCAGGCGGCTTCACCGTGGTTCACCGATCCCCCCGGCCTGCGCTGGGACTCCGCGCCTTAGCTGGCCCGCAGCGTCGCGCAGCACCTTCCGGTCACTTCTTGCGCACCGGCGGCAGGTCGGTGCAGACGCCCTCCGCGACCTCGGCCGCGAGGCCGATCGACTCGCCAAGCGTCGGGTGCGGATGGATCGTGCGTCCGATGTCCACGGCATCGGCGCCCATTTCGATTGCGAGCGCGATCTCGCCGATCAGGTCGCCGGCGTGCGTGCCGACGATGCCGCCGCCGACGATCCGGTGTGTCGTCGCGTCGAACAGCAGCTTGGTGTGGCCCTCGTCGCGGCCGTTGGCGATCGCGCGTCCCGACGCGGCCCAGGGGAACAGCCCCTTCTCGACCTTGACGCCCTGCGCCTTTGCCTCGTCCTCCGTCAATCCCACCCAGGCGATCTCGGGATCGGTGTAGGCGACCGACGGGATCACCGTCGCGTCGAAGAAGCTCTTGTGGCCGGCCGCGGCTTCCGCCGCGACATGGCCCTCGTGCACGGCCTTGTGCGCGAGCATCGGCTGGCCGACGACGTCGCCGATCGCAAAGACGTGCGGCACGTTGGTGCGCATCTGCCGGTCGACCGGGATGAAACCCCGCTCGCCCACGATCACGCCGGCGCGCTCGGCGCCGATCTTCTTCCCGTTCGGCGCGCGGCCGACGCTCATCAGCACGGCGTCGTAGGGCTGCGGCTCCGGCGGCGCGCTCGCGCCCTCGAATGTGACCCACAGCGCGTCGGGCTTCGCCACGACCATCGTCGTGCGCGTCGACGTCATCATGCGGTCGAAACGGTGCTTGTTCATCTTCTCCCAGACGCGCACCAGGTCGCGGTCGGCGCCGGGCATCAGCCCGTCGAGCATCTCGACCACGTCGAGTCGCGCGCCGAGCGTCGAGTACACCGTGCCCATCTCGAGCCCGATGATGCCGCCGCCGATCACCAGCATGCGCTTGGGCACCGAGCCGAGCTCGAGCGCGCGCGTCGAGTCGATGACGCGCGGGTCCTCCGGGATGAACGGCAGGCGCACGACCTGGGAGCCGGCGGCGATGATCGCCTGGGCGAACTTCACCACTTTCTTCGCGCCCGTCTTCGCCTGGCCCGGGCCCTCGGTCAGCTCGACCTCGAGGTGATGCGGGTCGAGAAACTGGCCGATGCCGCGTACCACCTCGACCTTGCGCGCCTTCGCCATGCCGCCAAGGCCGCCGGTCAGCTTGCCCACGACCTTCGACTTCCACGCGCGCAGCTTGTCGAGGTCGACGGACGGTGCGCCGAACGCGATGCCGTGCTCGGCCATCGCGCGCGCCTCGTCCATCACCGCGGCGACGTGCAACAGCGCCTTCGACGGGATGCAGCCGACGTTGAGGCACACGCCACCGAGCGTTGCATAGCGCTCGACGATCACGGTCTTCATGCCGAGGTCGGCGGCGCGGAATGCGGCGCTGTAGCCGCCGGGGCCTGCACCCAGCACGAGCATCTCGCACTCGACGTCGGCCTTGCCCGCGTACGTCGCCGCTGCGGCGGGGGCGGGCCCCGCAGGCGTCGCGGGCTTGGCGGGCGCGGGTGGCGTCGACGTCGCGGCGGGGGCAGCCGGCTTCCCGGCGGCGGCTGCAGCCTCCAGCACGATCACGCGCGCGCCCTGGCTGACCCGGTCGCCGACCTTGACGTGCACCTCGACCACCTTGCCCGCGGCGGGCGAGGGCACGTCCATCGTGGCCTTGTCCGACTCCAGCGTGACAAGCGGATCCTCGATGCCCACCGTGTCGCCGGGTTTCACCAGCACCTCGATCACCGGCACGTCCTTGAAGTCGCCGATGTCGGGGACCTGCACCTCAATCGTGGACATCGCTTCGTTCCCGTCGGTCAGAGCAACACGCGGCGCATGTCCGCGAGCAGTGCGCCGAGATAGGCGGTGAACCGCGCGGCGGCCGCGCCATCGATGACGCGGTGGTCGTACGAGAGCGACAGCGGCACCACGAGCTTCGGCACGAAGGCCTTGCCGTCCCACACCGGCTTCGTCGCGCTCTTCGACACGCCGAGGATCGCGACCTCGGGCGCGTTGATGATCGGCGTGAACGCGGTGCCGCCGATGCCGCCGAGCGAGCTGATCGAGAAGCACCCGCCCTGCATGTCGGCCGGCCCGAGCTTGCCCTCGCGCGCCTTCGCCGAGAGCTCGCCCATCTCCTTCGCGATCTGCAGCACGCCCTTCTGGTCGGCGTTCTTGATCACTGGCACGACAAGGCCGTTGGGCGTGTCCGCCGCGAAGCCGATGTTGAAGTACTGCTTGTAGACCAGGTTGTCGCCGTCGGGCGTGGACACCAGGGAGGCGTTGAAGTCGGGGAACTTGCGGAGCGCCGCCACCGACGCCTTGATCAGGAACGCAAGCATCGTCAGCTTGACGCCCGACTTCTCGTTCTCCTTGTTGAGCGCGACGCGCAGCGCCTCGAGGTCGGTGATGTCGGCCTCGTCGAACTGCGTGACGTGCGGGATCATCACCCAGTTGCGGGCGAGGTTCGCGCCGGAGATCTTCCTGATGCGCGACAGCGGCTTTGCCTCGACCTCGCCCCACTTGGCGAAGTCGACCTGCGGCCACGGCAGCAGGTTGAGCGTGCCGCCTCCGGCGATGGCGCCCGATGCCGCCGCGGCGGAGGCCGAGGGCGCGGCGAGCGCGCCCTTGACGAACGCCTGCACGTCCTGGTGCAGGATGCGGCCCTTCGGCCCGGTGCCCTTGACTTTCGCGAGGTCGACGCCGAGCTCGCGCGCGAACTTGCGCACCGACGGTGAGGCGTGCGTGGCGGCCGACGGCGTGGCTGCGACGGATGCGTCCTTCGCAGCGGGAGCTGCCGCAGCCGCCGGGGCCACGAGGGGCGCCGGCGCTGCCGCGGGAGGCGGTGCGGCGGCGCGCGCCGGGGCGGCAACGGCGGGCGACGCCTGTGCCGCTGCGCCGACCGCGGCCACCGGGATCAGCGTCGCGATCACCGAGCCTTCGCGCACCTTCTCGCCGACGGCGACACGCACGCCCTCGACCGTC
>CAYQAF010000251.1:0-4247 GCA_964415375.1 uncultured Alcaligenaceae bacterium | reverse complement strand
TCACGTTCCAGAACTACTTCCGCATGTACGGCAAGCTCGCCGGCATGACGGGCACGGCGGATACCGAGGCCTTCGAGTTCCAGCAGATCTACCACCTCGAGACGGTGGTGATCCCCACGCACCAACCCATGGTGCGCAAGGACGAGAACGACCAGGTGTACCGGACGTTCGACGAGAAGGTCGAAGCGGTCCTCGCCGACATCCGGGGCTGCCACGCGCGCGGCCAGCCGGTGCTGGTCGGCACGACGTCGATCGAGAACTCGGAGCTCCTGTCGAAGCGGCTCGACAAGGAGAAGCTGCCGCACCAGGTGCTGAACGCCAAGCAGCACGCCCGCGAGGCCGAGATCGTCGCGCAGGCGGGCCGTTCCGGCATGATCACGATCGCCACCAACATGGCCGGCCGAGGCACGGACATCGTGCTGGGCGGCAGCATCGAGCCCGTCATCCTCAAGTTCCGCGAGGACGAGACCGTCGCGCCCGAGGAGAAGGAGGCGCGCATCGGCACGATGCGCGCCGAGTGGCAGGAGCGCCACGAGGCCGTGAAGACGGCCGGGGGCCTCCACATCATCGGCACCGAGCGCCACGAGTCGCGGCGCATCGACAACCAGCTGCGCGGCCGCGCCGGCCGCCAGGGTGACGCCGGCAGCTCGCGCTTCTACCTGTCCCTCGAGGATCCGCTGCTGCGCATCTTCGGCGGCGAGCGGCTCGGCGTCATCATGCAGAAGCTCAAGATGCCGCCGGGCGAGCCGATCGAGCACCCGATCGTCAACCGCTCGATCGCGAAGGCGCAGACGCGCGTCGAATCGCGCAACTTCGACATCCGCAAGCAGCTGCTCGAGTACGACGACGTTGCCAACGACCAGCGCCGGGTGATCTACCAGCAGCGCAACGAGTTGCTCGAGGCCACCGACGTCGCCGAGACGGTCGAGAACATGGTCCGCGGCGAGATCGACGGCGTCCTGCGCCGCTACGTGCCGCCCGAGTCGGTCGAGGAGCAGTGGGATCTCGCGGGCCTCGAGACCACGCTCGGCTCCGACTTCCAGCTCAAGGCCGACGTCGCCGCGTGGGTCGCCGCCGACGCCGACCTGTCCGAGGAGTCGCTGCGCGAGCGGGTCGTCGACATGGCGGTCGCGCAGTGGCGCGGCAAGGAAGAGATTGCCGGGCCGGAGGTGATCCGGCAGTTCGAGCGCAGCCTCATGCTGCAGACGCTCGACCAGCACTGGCGTGAGCACCTCGCGAACCTCGACCACCTTCGTCAGGGCATCCACCTGCGCGGCTACGCGCAGAAGAACCCGAAGCAGGAGTACAAGCGCGAGGCGTTCGAGCTGTTCTCGGACATGCTCGACCGCATCAAGCAGGACGTGGTGCGGGTCATCCTCACCGTTCAGGTGCGCACGCAGGAGGACGTGCAGGCGGTCGAGGAGCCGCCGCCGGTCTCCAACGTCCGCTACCAGCACGCCGATTTCGAGGAAGCGCTCGCCGGCCCGACGGAGGGCGACGGCGACGCTGCCGTGGCGATCGCCGCCCCGAAGACGGCGCCGTTCACGCGTGCCGGCGAGAAGATCGGACGCAACGATCCCTGCCCGTGCGGGTCGGGGAAGAAGTACAAGCAGTGCCACGGCCGGCTCGGCTGACGCGGGGACCACGGACCCCACCCCCGCGCCCACCATGCCCGTCCGCTACTCGCCCCCCACGCCCGAGTCGCTGCTGCCGGTGGCGGGCATCGCGCTCGGTCCCGCGGCGGGGCGCATCAGGAACTGGCAGCGCGATGACGTGCTGCTCGTGACGTGCGCGCCCGGCACCGTGGCGGCGGGCGTGTTCACGCAGAATCGCTTCTGTGCCGCGCCGGTGATCGTCTGCCGCGAGCACCTCGCCCATCAGCACAAGCGCGGCGCGCCGATGCGCGCGCTCGTGGTGAACGCCGGCAACGCCAACGCCGGCACCGGACAGCCCGGCCTGAACGCCGCGAGGCAGACCTGCGCCGCCGTCGGCCAGCTGGTCGGCTGCGCGCCCGAGGAAGTGCTGCCGTACTCGACCGGCGTGATCATGGAGCCGCTGCCGGTGGATCGCATCGTCGCCGCGCTGCCGGCGGCGCTGTCCGCGGCACGCGAGGATGGCTGGTACGCCGCTGCCCGCGCGATCATGACCACCGACACCGTGCCGAAGGGCGCGTCGCGGCGTGTCGTCGTCGACGGCGTGCCCGTGACCGTCACCGGCATCGCCAAGGGTGCGGGCATGATCCACCCGAACATGGCGACGATGCTCGCGTTCATGGCCACCGACGCGCCGATCTCCGCCGACGCGCTCGGCACGATCGCCCGCGAAGTCGCCGACGTTTCGTTCAACGGCGCGACGGTCGACGGCGACACCTCGACCAACGACAGCTTCGTCATCGCCGCGACCGGCCGCGTGCCGCTGCCGCCGATCCGCTCGACGTCGGACCCGCGCCTCGCGCTGGTGCGCGAAGCGATCGAGGCGGTCGCGGTCGAGCTCGCGCAGGCGATCGTGCGCGACGGTGAGGGTGCGACCAAGTTCATCGCCATCCGCGTCGAGGGCGGCCGCTCGGTCGACGAGTGCCGCCGCGTCGCGCTCGGCATCGCTCACTCGCCGCTCGTGAAGACCGCCTTCTTCGCGTCCGATCCCAATCTCGGCCGCATCGTCTGCGCGATCGGCAACGCCGGTCCGGCGGATCTCGATCCATCGCACGTGTCGTTCTGGCTGGACGACGTGCTGGTGGTCGACCGCGGCGGGCGTTCGCCGGCCTATCGCGAGGAGGACGGGCAGCGGGTGATGAAGCAGGAGGAGATCACGGTGCGCGTCGACCTCGGCCGCGCGGCGGGTCCCGGCGCGGCGCGCGCGACCGTCTGGACGTGCGACTTCTCGCACGACTACGTGTCGATCAACGCCGACTACCGAAGCTAGCGGCGCCGTGGCGATGTTCCCGGACTTCGACCGCCTCGGCCGGCGCGCCGACGCGCTCGCCGAGCGGGTGGAGGGCGTGCTCGGGCGCGTCGAGGGCGTGCTCGGGCGCGTCGAGGCGCTGCTGCCGCCGCCTGAGCCGGAGCCCGACTGGTCGAAGGTCGTCGCCGCACGCTGGCGCAAGCCCGGCGGCCGCGGCTTCCTGCACGCCGTCGCCCATCCGCACGCGATCGATCTGGCCGAGCTGATCGCGGTCGATGCGCAGAAGGAGGCGATCGACCGCAACACGCGGCAGTTCGTGCGCGGCCTGCCGGCGAACAACGTGCTCCTCACCGGCTCGCGAGGCACCGGCAAGTCCTCGCTGGTGAAGGCGATGCTCGCGACGTACGCGAACGACGGCCTGCGGCTGATCGAGGTCGACAAGTCGGACCTCGCCGACCTGCCGGACATCGTCGAGCGCATCGAGGCGCGGCGCGAGCGGTTCGTCGTGTTCTGCGACGACCTGACGTTCGACGCCGGCGAGGCTGGCTACAAGGCACTCAAGGTTGCGCTCGACGGCTCGATCGCCGGGCCCTCGGGCAACGTGCTGATCTACGCGACGTCGAACCGCCGGCACCTGTTGCCCGAGTACATGAGCGAGAACCTGGAGACGAAGCACGTCGGCGACGAAGTCCATCCCGGCGAGTCGGTCGAGGAGAAGATCTCGCTGTCCGAGCGCTTCGGGCTGTGGATCTCGTTCTACCCGTTTTCCCAGGACGACTATCTCGCCGCGGTCGGCGTCTGGCTCGCGCACTTCGGCGTCGCGCCGGCTAGGAACGCCCGCGACGCCGCGGTGCGCGACCGCGAGGCGATCCAGTTCGCGCTGCAGCGCGGCTCGCGCTCCGGTCGCGTGGCGTGGCAGTTCGCGAAGAGCTACGCCGGCGCGCGGGCGCTTGCCGCCGCCCCCGCACCTCGGCGCAGGTCCAAACGCACAGGGCGATGACCGGGCTCACGCGCGTCGCGGCCGCGGTGGTCGTGCGGCCCGACGGCCGGGTGCTGCTCGCGCAGCGCCCCGCGGGCAAAGCCTACGCCGGCTACTGGGAGTTCCCCGGCGGCAAGCTCGAGCCCGGCGAGACCGTCCGCCACGCGCTGGTCCGTGAGTTGCGCGAGGAACTGGGCATCGAGGTTCTCGACGCGGCGCCCTGGCTCGTGCAGCGCTACGTCTATCCGCACGCCGCCGTCGAGCTCAACTTCTGCCGCGTGTTCGCGTTCGCGGGCGAGCCGTTCGGGCACGACGGCCAGGCCTTCCGCTGGCAGACGCCAGGACGGTTCGACGTCGATCCGCTGCT
>CAYQAF010000250.1:0-4248 GCA_964415375.1 uncultured Alcaligenaceae bacterium | reverse complement strand
TGTCCTGCAGCGCGGCCGAGCCGAGCCCGTTGCGCGGGAACTTCTGCGCGAACTGACCCTGCTCGCCGTGCAGCGCCATGTAGTTCAGCACTACGGTCTCGACGAGCAGGTTGACGTTGTTGGCCGCGGGACTCGAGGCCGTCTCGACCGAGGCATCGCTGCGGAAATAGCCAATCTGCTGGTGCCGTGCCGCGCCGCCCGCTCCGGTGTCGACCAACGTCGGTCGCCCGCGCGGATTGTAGACGAGGAAGAACGACGCGGCGGTCGACTGGTTGTCGCTGGTCCACATGAACTTGCCGCGCCCGTCGACCGTGTTGTCCACCTGGCCACTGGCGGACAGCGAGCCATCCGAGAACACGTACAGCATCAACGGCATGCCGCGACGCGCGGCGTATTCGAGGCAGGCGCCCATGCAGCGCCCGGCGCGCAAGTCGCGCACCTCGCCGGTCGCGCGGCCCTGCCCGTGATAGTCGTAGCCACCCATCGTGATCGTGCCGGCGCCGGCGTAACCGGACAGCACCATCTTCATCACCGCGGCGGTCTTGCGGAACTCCGCGTCCGCATCGTACTCCGCTCGCGAGAAGACGCCGGAGCTGCCGACGATGTCGGGATCGAGTTCCGGATTGAGGCTCGACGGATCGCCGAAGCGGTCCACGACGTCCGCGGCCTTGACGTAGCCGCAACTGACCAGTTCGCGGACGACCTCGTTGCGCGTGACGGTCGTCTTCTTCGGATCCGGCCAGGGTTGCCTGGGATCGACCACCTGCATCTTGCGATGGCTGATGCGTTGGATCGCCTCCATGACGACCACCGTGTCATCGACGCTGAGCAGGTTCGCGAGCTGGCCGGTGTCGACGAGCCCCGTGACGTCGCTGGCGCGGTCGATCTTGGTCGGCCGCACCGAGAGATCGATCAGGCCGGCCGGCGCCATCGAGTTGCCGCCGGAGTCCGATGCCCGCGAGCCGATCAGCGTCGCGAGCGAGCCGTCCGCGCCGGCGCGATAGATGCCGTACATCGGGTTGTGCGGATTGTTGCCGGTGTCGTTTTCGGAACGCGCTGCGATCACGGCGCCGTTGACGCTGGCCGCAGTGGCCGGAGAAACGCGGTCGAGGATGCCGCGCAGGAACGCGCTGTCGGAGTGGAACGCGAGCCCGAGCGAGCTGTCCGTGAAGCTCTGGCCGGTCACCGGGTTCGTGAGGCCGGGCACCATGTCCCCCGGCAACCCCATCTTCGCGTAGCCCGCAGTGCTCAGGAAATCGAGCTGGCCGCCCGGGCCGCCGATCAGCACGTTCGAGCCGACCATGTTGGCGCCGCCCGCGAGATCGATGCAGATGAACGGCACCTTGCCCGCGCCGAGCACTTCGATGCCGCAGGTCGAGCGCAATGCTTCGAGGTCCGGCGACAGTGCCGCCATCGCGTCGCGCGGGTTTGCGAACAGGCCAAACACGGTGGGGGCCACGACGGTGCCGAGTCCCGCGGCGAATCCCTGCGCGAGGAAATCGCGCCGCGTCACGGGTCGCTTGTGACTTTCGGCGTGCCGGATCGGCTCGTCGAGTGCGAGCTGCCTGGGGGGTGCCTTGCGAATGATCATGTTGCCTTCCTCGGATCGTGGCGCCGGGCCACGGTCAGTGCACCAGCGTGACGGCGCTGCCGAGCAGCGCGGCGCAGCTCGCCTTGACGATGGTCCCGGTACGACCCGCCGGGCAGCTGCTGCCGCAGGCCGAGAGCCGGGTGATCAGGTTGTCGATCTCCGCGCGCACTTCGGCTGCGCCGGGCTCGGTCGCGACGTTCTGGGCCATCATCCGCCCGACCAGCGCATCGAGGACGATCGCCCTCCCCGCCGGACTGAATGCCACGGACGGGCTGGCGCCAAAATCGAAGCCCGGGAAGTACGCTGCGCGCGCACCAGTGTCCTCCGCCAGCGCATCGCAGTACTGGATCGCCAGCTGCGCGATCGCCACCGGGTGCGCCGACACGAACGTGTCGATGCTTTCGATGGTCGGCAGCGCCTGCTTGACCTGCTGGTAGGTCGCCTGGACGCTCGGCCGCGTCGGGCTCACGCCCGTCAGCTCGGACATCGTCGCGTTGATCTCGTCGAACACGCGCAAGCCGATGTCCGCGCCACGCTCGACGTCGGGCGGCGGGGCCGGTGCGAGCGGCACCGGGTCGGTGTGCACGTTCTGGCGGCTGCCGAGCACGTCGAAGGTCAGGAAGAACTCGTCGAGCTCCGGTCCCTTCTCCAGTCCGATCACCGTGCCGATGCTGGACAGCGGCTGTCCGAGCGGGCCGAACTGCGAGTCGGTGACGGCCGTGTCGAGCGTGCGGTACGCCTGCCCGACCTCGACCTCGGTGCCGTTGACGCCGATCCGCATCCCGGCGAGCGGGATGCTGCCCGGACGCGCGGTCGGATCGAGGCTGATGAAGGCCGGCTTGTCGAACAGGTAGCCGTAGCTGTCGAACTGGCTGACCTCGAACATGATGTAAGCCTGCGGCATGTCGACGAGGTGACTCACCGAGAACAGCAGGTAGAACTTCTCGCCGACGCCCGCCTGGAAGTTCTGGTTGATCTGCTCCGGCGTCAGCGCGCGGTTGTGCACCGCGACGAGGCGGAAGATGCCCTCGAACTGCCGGTCGCCCGAGACCTCGTTGCCGAGCACGAACGCGAACGTGTCGTCCCAGTCGGCGAGCGTGCCGCCGGCCGACGGGTCGGCATCGCCGGTGAATTCGCCGTTCACGTAGATGCGGCGGCCGTTGACCGGGTCGTAGGTGGCCACGACGTGCTGCAGCGTCGCCTGCAGGTCCTCGTCGTCGTCGGAGGTCGTGAGCTTCGGGTCGCCGGCCTGGTTGGTCGTGCTCGACCGGTTGTAGAAATCGTAGCTGTAGAGCGTCTGGCCCAGCATGAAGTTGCGCGTCGCCGAGCCGCCCGAGTACGACACGATGCGTGCGTCCTCCTGGGCCACGTTGCCCGGCGCGACCCAGGCCTCGATCGAGTACTCGCCCGTGCCCTTGATCAGGTCGTGCAGCTTGCGGCTCGCCGTCGTCGATCCCTGCGCCTTGCCGCTGCGGACGTTGATGCCCCAGCCGCCGACCCACGTGACGTCGCCCGAGAGATTCAGGTTCAGCGCCGGCTCGACGCCGCTCGTGTCGTAGGCCACGGTGCCGCTGCCGGTCTTGAATTCCCAGAGGCCGATCACGCTGCCGTTGTAGCGATTGCCGCCGCTCGCGACGGTGCCGTCGTACAGGCCGAGCGCTTTCGACAACACTAGCGACGAGTCGATCTGCGTGAGGGGGATCGAGGCTGCAAACGCGCTGATCGCCGCCTCCATCTCGTTCGAGTTGGCGGCGCAGTCACTCCAGCAGTTGTGGAACTCCGTTCGCAACCGCGCCACCAGCCGCGACAGCGCCGGCTGGTCTAGGTTGATCTTGACGCGCGCCGCCGCGTAGGCCTCGTTCAGGTCGCTCGAAGCGAAGAACGGCGACTGCGCGTTCGCCGCGGAAGGTGCGTGGCAGCGGGAGCAGTACTCCTCGAGCAGCGGGTGCACGGTGCTCGCGAACAGGTCCGGCGCGGCCGGGAAGCTGCGGCTGGCGCCCGGGTCGCGGATTGGTGGCGCCTTGAGTTCGACTCCCGCGCTGCCGCCCGCAGTCGCTCCGGCCCAGTTCGAGATCCAGGTCGTCAGGATGTCGGCGCAGGCGGCCGAGCTGGCGAGCCAGCAGTTGTGGCCGCCCGCCACCTTGGTGACCAGTCGCGAGTCGCGCGGCGAGCCCAGGGTCACGATCCCGTTGGCCGCGGCGTACGCGAGGTTGATGTCGTCCTGCCGCACGAACTGCGGGGCCTGGCCGCCCTCGGTGTGGCACTGCCCGCAGCGATTGCTCGCCTTCAGGTTGTCCCAGACGTTGATCTTGAAGGACTGCACGTCCGCGGTCGCCGGCGGAGGACCGCTGTAGGCCGCAGGCGTGCCGCCGGACGTCACCGGGTTTTCCACCGTCTCCGCCCCGCCGCCGCAGCCTGCCAGCAGCGCGAGCACTCCGCAGGTGGCGAGGACACGGGTCACGAACGATGTCTTGCCGACAGTATCCATGGCGTACTCCTACTCGCCCACGCAGTAGGTGGCCGCTTCGGCGAACACCCGCTTCAGCCGATACCCGTTCGACTTGAACGAAGTGGTCATCGCGTCCACGCGCGCCCGATCTTCCGCGTCGCTCGGCGCGCGGAAGCAGACGTTGCGGAAGACCTTCTCGACCTGGCAG
>CAYQAF010000249.1:0-4286 GCA_964415375.1 uncultured Alcaligenaceae bacterium | reverse complement strand
ACGAAGCCGATCTCGTGATCCATGCCAGCGGCCGGGCCGAGGGCCTGGCGACGGCGCTGCGCCTCGCGGCTTTCGAGGCGACGGTGCTGGAGCTGAGTTGGTACGGACAGCGTGACGTGAGTGTTCCGCTGGGTGGTGCATTTCATTCGCGCCGCTTGCTGCTGAAGAGTTCACAGGTGGGGCAGGTGGCCGCAGCACAGCGCAGCCGCTGGAGCCATCGCCGTCGCATCGAACTGAGCCTCTCGCTGCTGACTGACCCCGTCTTGGACGCCCTGATCACCGATACGGCGCCCTTTGCCGACTTGCCTGCCGTGCTGGCACGCCTGGCCGCGTCCACGTCGGATGCCCACCTGTGTCATCGAATCGACTACCCGTGATCTGATCAATGCAAGGACTGGCCATGTACAGCGTCAATGTCCGCGACCACTTCATGATCGCCCACAGCTTCCAGGGCCGAGTCTTCGGCCCGGCGCAGCGCATGCACGGAGCGACCTACGTGGTCGACCTGGAACTGCGCCGGGTCGAGCTGGACGCGGACGGGATCGTGGTCGACATCGGCCGTGCCACGCAGGTCTTGCACACCGTGTTGGGCGAGTTGAACTTCCGCAACCTCGACGAAGAGAGCGTCTTTCGGGGTCGCAACACCTCCACCGAGTTTCTGGCCCGCGTCGTCTTCGATCGCGTGGCTGCGCGCATCGTTGCCGGCGAACTGGGCTCGAATGCAGATGGCCTGTGCCACCTGAAGGTGACGTTGCACGAGTCGCACGTCGCGTGGGCCGCCTACGAGGGCGCGCTGCCGGCGCGCGAGACCGCTTGAGGCCCTCGAGCGTCCACTCATGTCCGCAAGCCCGCTGGTCTTCGTGGTGCCAGGTGACCTGGGCAGCGTCACTGGAGGCTACGGCTACGATCGCCAGATGATCGCCGGATTGCGCGAGGGGGGGCGCGCGGTCGAGGTCGTCCCGCTCGATACCGGCTTCCCCTGGCCGGACGCCGCTGCGCTGGCCCACGCCGCGCAGCAGCTGGCCGCCATCCGGGATGGGGCGCTGGTCGTCGTCGATGGTTTGGCGTTTGGAGTCCTGCCGGGGCTGGCCGAGCAGCATGCGGCGCGGCTGCATTGGGTCGCGCTGGTGCATCACCCGCTGGCGCTGGAGACCGGCCTGACTCCACCGCAGGGCCGCGCGCTCTTCGACAGCGAGCGACGCGCACTGGCCACAGCGCGCGGCGTGATCGTGACCAGCGCGGCAACGGCCCGTGAATTGACCCGGTATGGTGTGGCCGCCGATCGTGTCCATGTGGTGACACCGGGAACGGATGCCGCACCCCGGGCCGCCGGATCAGGCGTGTATGCGGCCCGTCCGGGCTTGTCGCTCCTCTGCGTCGCGACTCTGATCCCGCGCAAAGGCCACGCCGTCCTGATCGAAGCATTGCGCGGCCTGCAGGACCGCGACTGGACCCTGCATTGCGTTGGAAGCTCGACGCGGGACGCCGGCACGGCAAGCGCCCTGCGTTCGGCCATCGCGAAGCACGGCATGGACGACCGGGTCCGCCTGCACGGCGAGGTCCCGGCGGGTGTGCTCGAGTCGATGTATGGGCAAGCCGACGCCGTCGTGTTGCCCTCGTACTTCGAAGGCTACGGCATGGCGTTGGCCGAGGCGCTGGCGCATGGCGTGCCCGTCGTGAGCACCACGGCCGGCGCCATCCCCGACACGGTGCCAAGCAATGCCGGCCTACTCGTGCCGCCGGGTGACGCGGCGGCGCTGCGCGCCGCGCTGGCAGCCCTGCTCGACGAACCGGCGTTGCGCGCCCGACTGGCCGCGGGAGCGCGAGCGGCCCGCGCCGTCCTGCCCACCTGGCCCCAGGCTGTCGCACGCTTTGCAGCGGCGCTGCAGTCCCTCGACATGGAATTCGAGCCGGGGAGGGCATCATGAGTGGTTTCAGCGCCGCTTGGCTGCATCTGCGCGAGCCCTTCGATCACGCGGCCCGCGAGACGGTTGCCGCGGCACTGGATCTGCCCGGAGGGCTGGCGCGATGGCGCAAGCGATCACCCGGCGAGGCACTCGCGATGATCGATCTGGCCTGCGGCCATGGTGCGAACCTGCGCGTGTTGGCGCCAGACCTGGGCGGCGCGCAGCATTGGCGGCTCATTGATCATGACCCGGTGCTGCTGGATGCGGTGCCGGATGCTCTCGACGAATGGGCACGCCGGCACGATTACCGATTCACGCTGGAACACGGCGCGGGCGATGAACAAGCGATCGACATTGCCGGCCCCCACTTCCACGCCAGGGTTGTCCGTCAACGTGTCGATTTGGCGCGTGATCTGGCAAGCCTTGATTTCGGCCACTCGCCACTCGTCACTGCCTCCGCGCTGCTGGACCTCGTCTCGGCGCCTTGGCTGCAGGCGCTGATCCACAAGGCCCGGGCTGCCCGCGCCGCCTTGTTGTTCGGCTTGACCGTCGATGGTCGGACGGCGTGGAGCCCGGCCGACCCGGGTGACGATCGTGTGCACGGGCTGTTCAGCCAGCATCAGCGCCGCGACAAGGGCTTCGGTCCCGCATTGGGCTCGCAGGCAGCCGCCATCGCCGTGCAGCAGCTGGTATGCGCCGGTTACGAGACGCTGCGGACGCAGACCGATTGGCTCATCGATGGCGCGGTGGCACCGGAGATGCAGCGCGCGATGGTCGAAGGCATGGCCGCTGCGGCGCTGGAACAGGACCCGGCTGCACAAGACGCCGTGCGTTCCTGGAAGGCCCGTCGCGGCGCAGGCATCGGCCGTTCCCGTTTACGGATCGGGCACGTGGACATCGTTGCCACTCCCGCTTAGGTCTACTTGCGCAAATCCAGGTCCCACAGATGGTCCAACCCCATTCGATAAATCCGGCAAGGCGGGCGAGGGCAGTCGTCCAGGCGCGCCGGACCCGCGAACCGCAGGCCGGGTCGGCCGTCGCCAATGATGATCGGCGCCACGGCCAGGTGCAGCCGGTCCAGGCACTGCTGCGCGAGAAAGCGCGACACCGTCACGCCGCCGCCTTCGACAAAGAGTCGCGTCAGACCGCGCGACTGCAGCGCCGTCACGGCGTGCGCCAAATGCGGCGTGGCGTCGTCCCGCAGCAGGTCGCTCACGGCCAGCACTCGATCTGCGCCGACCTGCGTGACGGCAGCGTCCCGCCACCGTGCATCACACAACCACAGCGTGGGTGCCTCCCCGTCATTGAAGACATGCGCGGTCTCGAGGTGGCCGGCAAGTCGCAACTGCGGATCGAGCAGCACGCGGGTGGGATGGGGGCCGGCCACACGGCGCGTCGTCAATCGGGGATTGTCGGCCGCGACCGTGCCGGCGCCCACGATCACGGCGTCACACATGGCGCGCAGGCGATGAAGATGCAGCAGGATCTCGGGGTCGTTGATGAAGGTTGAGTCGCCAGTGCGCGTCGCCACGCAGCCATCCAGGCTCTGGCCCAATTGCGCGATCACCCACGCTTGGCCCTTGGGCCGAAAGTCCAACAGGGGTTTGAACAGATCGAACAATTCCTGTGCCTGGGCTTCCCAGCGGCCTTGCAGTTGCCAGCCGCTGGCGCTTGCCCAGGCCAATGTGTCCTGGGGGAAGGTCGGGACGTCGGCAGCGCGACGGGCCCGTGCGATGGCGAGGAGAAGCGGCCACAAGCCCACCGCCGACCGAATGTCGCCGTTCACGGCGGGAGGACCCGCGGCAGAGGGCGAGTTGCTCATCTCGCGTAGGACAGGGGCGGGCGGCAGGTGTGTAAGCCCGTCGCTTGGCAAACCTCACAGCATGGCTGCATATCTGAGGCGTGATAACAAGAACGCCGCCGCCATTGTAACGGCCATTGCGGCCCGCGGTGATTCACCGGGCCTGTCGGCTCACAACCCGTCGCCTGCTCGTCGAGCGGTTTCCAATCCGATGCAAACTGAATGGGCAGCCTGACCATGAATCCTCCTTCGCTGAATTTCCAAAAGGCGTTCCCTGAGGTTGCTGCCGCGCAGGCCGCGATTCGGCTCGACCGGATGCAGACGGAGTTCCGGCGTGGACGTCCCGTGGTCATGGAAACCGCCGATCCCGCTGCACCCGTCGCGATACTGGCCGCGGTGGAAACGCTGAGTGCGGCCCGACTGCAGGCGTTGGTTCAGACCGCGGGAACGCCTCGGCTCCTGCTCACCGCAGAGCGCTTGCGGGCCATCGGCTGGTCGCAGGCGTCAAGTGCACGCTCCTTCCTGCTCGGTTCCCCCATCACCGTCGAACGAGTGCAGCGACTTGCTCCGGTCCTGCC
>CAYQAF010000248.1:0-4294 GCA_964415375.1 uncultured Alcaligenaceae bacterium | reverse complement strand
ACGGATGTTGCCGCGGCGGGGAGGCGCGGCGTCAGCGGCGATGCTCCTCGTCATCGCGGTCCCAGGCCTCGTTGCGTTCCGCGAACTTGTCGCGTCGCCGCTCGGCCCACTTGCGGTAGCCGCGCGGGAAGCGCGCGGCGAAGAACATGCGCAGCAGCACGCCCGCGACGAAGAGCACGATGCCGCCGAGGACGATCGTCGGCAGCCATTCCCCGAATGCCTCCCCGGCTGCCCATGCGGGGGAGGCAGCGAGTGCGGCGAGGCACGCGGTGGCAACGGCAGGAAACCGGTAGTGCGTCATGGTGTAGGCGAGAGCGGCGGCGGGGTGGCGAATCCCCGATCCTACCGTGCGCGGTAGCGTCCGCACAGGCGGGCCCTGGCACGCGGTTCAGCCGCGGCGCGGATCGAAGCGGTACGCGTCCATTGCCAGCGCGCCGTCGACGATCTCGCGGTGCGCGCGCGTCACGATGGGATGAGGACCCGCGGCGGCGAGCGCGACCAGCACCGGCAGGAAGTGCTCGTCGCTTGGGTGCGCGCGCTCCGCCGCCGGCGCACGTTCACGCCAGTGTGCGAGCGCATCGCGGTCGTCGTCGGCAAGGCGTTGTGCGAGCCAGTCGGCGAACGTCGCGACGTAGGGCAGCGACGACGGCGCGCGGCGATGCATCATCCAGTCGCGCAGATTGTGCGTCGCGTGGCCCGAGCCGACGACCAGGATGCCCCGCGCGGGCAACTCCGCGAGCGCCGCGCCGAGGGCGAGGTGGTGGCGCGCGCCACGGGCCGGCTGCACGGACAACTGCAGCGTCGGCACGTCGGCGGCGGGATACATGTGCATCAGCGGCACCCATGCGCCGTGGTCGAGCCCACGGCAGCCGTCGATCCCCGCGGTGATCCCTTCGGCCTTCAGCGCCGCCGCGATCTCCGCGGCCACCACCGGGGCGCCGGGGGCCGGGTAGCGCAGCGCGGAGAGGACGTCGGGGAAGCCACCGAAGTCGTGGATCGTTTCCGGTGCGGCGCTGCCGGTCAGCATCGGCAGTTCCGTCTCCCAGTGCGCCGACACCATGAGGATCGCCCGTGGCGCAGGCATCGCGCGCGCGAGTGCCGACCATGCCGCACCCGCGATGCCGGGCTCGACGGCCGTCATCGGCGAGCCGTGCGAGAGAAAGAGCGTCGGCAGTCGTTCGATCATCGGCAGTCATCCGGCGGATCGCGGGACGGGGAGCACCGTCCCGCGAAGGGTGCGTCAGGCGTTGCTCCCCGACTCGACGCGGCGCGCCTCCTGTACCGAGGGGCGGGCGCCGACGCGTTCCATGTAGGCGACGATCGCGGGCCACCCCGAGAGGTCGACCTTGAGGAACTTCGTCCAGGTGAGCAGCGTGTACAGGTAGCAGTCGGCAATCGTGAACGCGGTGCCCGTGACGTAGGGATGCCGCGCCAGCGTCGCGTTGACGTACTCGAAGCGCTTGCCGAGCGTGGCGACGGCCTTGTCCTTCGTCGGCTGCGGCGTGTCCGCGTACCACAGCGGACCGAAGCCCTTGTGGATCTCGGTGGCGATGAAGTTGAGCCACTCCATCAGGTGGTAGCGCTCGATCGTGCCGAACGCGGGCGCGAGCGTGCCGGGCTTGCGGTCGGCGATGTACTGCAGCAGCACCGCCACCTCGGTCAGGCGCGTGCCGTCGTCGAGCTCGAGCAGCGGGACGTAGCCCTTCGGGCTGATCGTGTAGTAGTCGGTGCCGTCGGCGAGCTTGTGGGTGCGCAGGTCGACCTTGATCGTCTCGGCCGGGATGCCGGCCTCGCCGAGCGCGACGTGGGGCGCGAACGAGCAGGCGCCAGGGGCGTAGTAGAGCTTCATCGTGGATTCCTCGGGACGGGGTCGGGCCGTGGTGGAGAGGTTCGTTGGCGTGACGGACGCAACGCGCAGGGGCGATCATGCCCGTTGACGTATTCAATATGAAGTGGCAAACACGCGATTGATTGTTGAACAAACAGGGATAATCTACGGGCCGAGAGCGGCCGCGCGTTCCACGAGCGCGCCGTGCAGCTGCTCGCCGACCTCGAGGAAGCGGAAGCCGCGGTGACGGAGAGCACGCTGGTGCCGCGGGGGAATCTGAAGCTCACCTGCCCGATCACCTTCGGCGAGCGTCACCTCGCACCCGCGATCGCGGCGTTCGCCACGCGCCATCCGCAGCTTCGATTCGACGTCGACCTCTCCGATCGGGTCGTGGACCTGGTCGACGAGGGCTGCGACCTCGCCGTGCGGATCGGCTCCGCCGGAGGCTCGACGCTGATCGCCCGCCGTCATCGCCGATATACGCGGTCTACCCGAGCCGCCGGCATCTTTCGGCCAAGGTGCGGCTGTTCGTCGAGTTCCTGGCCGCGCGGTTCGCGGCCGACGCGCCCTGGTCGCTTCGCGCGGACGAAGTTCGCAGCGGGGTGCGTCCTGGCTAGGGCATCTGGATCTTGCCGCCGCCGCCGAGCCCACCGAGTCCGCCGAGCCCGCCACCCTTGAGCGCGCTCGCCGTGCCCGCGGGCGGAATGACGAGGCCCGAGCTCTGCTGGCGTCGCAGTTCGGCCAGCTCGCGCATCGTCTGCTCGACGCCCGCCTTGGCAGCCTCGGCGTAGCCGGCCACGGCTTCGGTGAGCGACTTGGCCTCGATGTCGAAGCTGATCGGCAGCGGTCCCATGTTGGTCATGAGCTGGGCCTCGCCGGTGTAGATCGTGGATCGCGAGGGGTCGCTCGCGCCGGACGCGGTGACGGGCACCATCACGCGCAGCGTGCCGACCTTGCGATCCGTGTAGATCTCCTCGCGGTACAGGGTGGCGGGATCCATCGTGGGATCTCGAGCGGAATCGGCCATGATCGTTCCTCGGGGGCGGGGCGAAAAGGCCGTCATTGTACGGCCCGGGGTCGTCCCCGGCCGCGGGCCGGGATCAGCGCGGCGCGGGAACGAGCGCCTGCTCGTCGAGCGTGGGCTGCGGCGGCGTCGCGACGACGCGCGCGGTAGTCACGAAGAGGTGGTAGCAGCCGCAGCGATGAATCGAGTCGAACACGAGGCGGCGCGCCATCGTCGGCGAGCGTCACCCGCCACATCACGCCGTCGACCCGGCCAGCGAGGATGTCGCCGGGCCAGGCGGGCGGGCGCTCCGGAAACCAGATCGTGTAGACGAGCTGCAGCAGCTCCCGGCCCGCGAAGCGCGTGTGCGCGGCCCGCGCAAACACCACCGGCGCCGGCGTCGTCGTCGCGAGGCCGTCCGTGCCGAGCACTGGCCGGCCGATCCGGTCGTGCGAGCCTCGCGCGGCAAGCGAACCCCCCTGGGTGTCCGGAAGCGCTGGCGCGGGAACGCTCGCACACGCGGCCGCGAGCAGGGCCTCGAGGCACGGGACGGCCTAGAGCGCGGCGCTGGCGGTGCGATCGGGAAACATCGTCGGGGTGGTGCGATTCGCGCACGGTCCGTAGGGTGACGGCCGACCCTGATGGTAAGCGGTGCCCGCGGGAGGCGAAAGCGCCGGCGGCGGGCGCCCGTCGGGCGGAACGTGAAGGGAAACGGCAGCGCTTTAAGCTCGGTCAATCCACTGCGACGCCGAACGCGCACAATCGCCACATAAAGGGAGCCACGGAGAAACCGCCATGACGTACCGCTCGATCCTCGTTCATGTGGACGGCACCGACAGGTCCGACGCGCGCATGCGCGTGGCCGCGCGCCTCGCGCGGGTCTACCCCGCGCAGATCGTCGGCGTCTATCTGGTGCCGGGGCCGCAGGTGAGCCCGTTCGCGACGGCGCTGATCCCGCCGGATTTCGTCGAGCGTCGACTGCAGCTCGCCAACGACGCGCAGCACGCGGCCGAGGCAAAATTCCGCGAAACGATGAAGGCCGCGGGCGTGAAGCAGGTCGAGTTCCGCGCCCCCGTGGGCGACGCCACGGAAGCCGTGATCGCGCACTCGCGCTACGCCGACCTGATCGTCCTCGGCCAGCCGCCCCGGGACGAAGCCGAGTACCACTACTCCATGGAGCTCGCCAACGCGGTACTGATGGGATCCGGACGTCCGGTGCTGTTCGTGCCCTATACCGGCGCCGACGGGCCGATCGGCGAGCGCGTGCTGATCGCGTGGAAGGACGCGCGCGAGTCGGCCCGTGCGGTCGCGGACGCGCTGCCGTTCCTCAAGGAAGCCAAGAAGGTGCTGGCGGTCGCCATCGCGGACAGTGAGGAGGAGACGCTGAAGGACCTCGTCACCGACAAGCAGGTCGAGGGCTTCCTGCGCCGGCACGAGATCGAGGCGCAGGTGAAGCGCATCGT
>CAYQAF010000247.1:0-4304 GCA_964415375.1 uncultured Alcaligenaceae bacterium | reverse complement strand
ACTACCACGCCGACGTGCGACGCCGCGTCGGCCCGCACGTGAGCGGTGCCGCGCTCGCCTGGCTGGAGGCGCGCACGCAGCCGATCGCGCGCCGCTAGGGCCTGTTAGCGCTTGGCTCGCGCATGTGCGATCCAAGCGCTAACAGGCCCTAGCTGTCGCCGTCCCGCGCGGAGGCCGGACGGCCCAGCCGCGGCCGCCACACGGCGATGGCCATCGCGGCCACGACGGTCGCGAGCGAGAGGTAGGCGGCCCAGCGCTCGGCTTCGACCACGCTCTCGAGCGGACCCGGCGGCGCGTCGCCGAGGGCTCCCGTTGCCGACATCGACGCCAGCGCAATCACCAGCGGCTGGAACCCGGCCAGGATCGTCGCGGCGACGATCACGCCGACGAACGCCTTCGCCCACACCCAGCGCGCGCTGATCAGTTGCGGTCGCGCCACCACGAGCAGCATCCCGGTGAGCAGCAACACGATCAGCGAAGGCACCACCAGGGCACCGCAGAGCAGCGCGATCGCCGCGTGCATGCTCGCGACGGCGGCTGGGGACGTCGCGTCGATCGTGTCGAGCAGCACGAGGATCACTACGATGCCGCCGCCCAGTCCGGCGAGGCTGGCGTAGTGCAGCAGCTTGAGCAGGTTCTTCCACATGGGCACGGGCTCCGGCGCGACTCGAACGGTAGTTTGCCGCAGTCGCACGCCGGTGCCCATCTGGCATGCGTGGCCGTGCGCGATCGCCCCCATCGCGTTCGGAGTCTCCTTCGGCACGCGCTCGGCAACCGGCGCGAGAGGGAGCGCCGCTCAACGCACGGCGATGGCCTCGTAGAGCGCGTGCCGCAGCGCGAGGTCGCGCGGGTCGCCCCGCAGCGCGCCACCCATCTTGCTGGTGACATACGCGTAGCCGATGCCCGCTGCGGGATCCGCGAAACCCATCGAGCCGCCGGCGCCGAGCGATCCGTACGAGCCCTCGGCTCCGAATGGCCAGAAGCTGCTGGGCTTGGTGAATCCGAGCGAGTACCGCACGTCGTCGGCGAGCAGGCAGTCGTCGTGGAAGCCGTTGGCCGACGGGATCGCCGGCGCCGCCAGCGCGCGCAGCGTCTCGGGCCGCAGCTTCAGCTCGCGGCCGCCGGTCGCGAACACGCTGTACGCGCGTGCGATGGCGCGCGCCGTGCCGACGCCGCCGCCAGCGGGCACCTCGAGCTCGCGCGCGTAGATGCGCTGCGCGTCGCGCACCACCTCGGAGCCGGGGTTCACGGCGAGCGCACGGTAGATGTTCGAGTGGTGGCTGAACATCACCAGCAGCAGCCGCATCGGGAAGCCCGTGCGGCCGAAGACCGCCGTCGCGTCCGGATGGCGCAGCGTCGCGAGCCGCGCGTCCGGGAGCGACTCCGGCACCCGGATGTACGCCTCGAGCCCGAGCGGGCCGGCGATCTCGTCCTGGAAGAACCGGCCGAGCGTTCGGTGACGCGGATCGACCCGCCGCAGCAACTCGCCCTCGTAGAACCCGAGGGTGAGTCCGTGGTAGCCCTGCCGCGCGCCGGGCGGCCAGGCCGACCGCTGCCGCGTCATGACGGCCGCAAGGCGATCGGGGTCCGCGACCACGCTGCGGTCGACCGGTTCGTCGAACGCGAACAGGCCGGCCTGGTGCGCCAGCAGCTGTCGCACCGTGATCGCTTCCTTGCCCTGCTGCGCGAACTCGGGCCAGTAGGCGCAGACGCGCTCGTCGTAGTCGAGCCAGCCGCGCGAGTGCGCAAGCGCCAGCGTCATCGCCGACAGCCCCTTGGTGGTCGAGTACACGAGGACCATCGTGCCCTCCTCCCACGCGGCGCCGGTCACGTCGTTGCGGATCCCGCCCCACAGGTCGACGACCTTCTCGCCTCGGTGAAACGCGCAGCACGCGCCGCCGAGTTCGCGCCGGCGCGCGAAGTTCTCGGCGAACGCGACGCGCACGCCCTCGAACCCCCGGGCGACAGAACCGTAGACCTCGATGG
Organism: uncultured Alcaligenaceae bacterium; assembly: GCA_964415375.1. Classification (GTDB taxonomy): domain Bacteria; phylum Pseudomonadota; class Gammaproteobacteria; order Burkholderiales; family Casimicrobiaceae; genus VBCG01. The sequence goes on along the minus strand of CAYQAF010000247.1, from coordinate 2,318 downwards.
GTTCGCCATGTCTCATAGCGACACCAGGGAACGCTCCACAGTCACCCGCCACTCCCGCAATCTGTTCCCTCCTAGATAGTCCGGCGTTACGCGGTCGGCCTTGCGGCGCCTCAAGCCCGATACGATCAGGTCCGCGCACTCCGGCGGTTTCCGCCGCGTCTCCACAGCCGACGTCGTAGAGGACAATTCCGCCTCCCCACCCGCGAGCCTCGCCGATGATCACCGTCCACCACCTGAACAACTCGCGCTCGCAGCGCGTGCTCTGGCTGCTCGAAGAACTCGGCGTCCCGTACGAAATCAGGAAGTACGAGCGCAACCGCAAGACGATGCTCGCGCCGCCCGAGCTGCGTGAGGTGCATCCGCTCGGCAAATCGCCGGTGATCACCGACGGCGACGTCACCGTGGCCGAGTCCGGCGCGATCCTGGAGTACCTCGTCGAGCGGTACGGCGACGGACGCCTGGCGCCGGCGCGCGGCACGCCCGAGCGGCTGCGCTGGACCTACTGGATGCACTTCGCGGAAGGCTCCGCGATGCCGCCGCTGCTGATCAAGCTCGTCTGCGACAAGGTCGAGCAGGCGCCGATGCCGTTCTTCGCGAAGCCGATCGCGCGCATGATCTCCGCGAAGGTGAAGGCGATGATGGTCGAGCCGAACCTCAAGCGCCAGCTCGACTTCATGGAAGCCGAACTCACGCACCACAAGTGGTTCGCCGGCCGCGAGTTCAGCGCGGCGGACATCCAGATGAGCTTCCCGCTCGAAGCCGCGGCGCAGCGCGCCGGTCTCGACGCCTCCCGGCCGAAGCTGATGGGCTTCCTCAAGCGGATTCACGCCCGGCCCGCCTACAAGAGAGCGCTCGAGCGCGGCGGACCGTACAGCTTCGCCGACGACTGATTCCGTCCTGGCGCGGACTGCGCTGCCTCCGCGTCGTCGCGCGCTCCCGCTTCTTACAACGCGTTCGTCATGAAGACGTGACGAACGCGTCTGCCATCCGATGTCATGCGACCGGGGTCTGATCGACCAATCCCTCGTGCGCGACGTGCACCTCCGCAAGCCGGCACGACACCTCAACAGGAGATGACCATGACGACCCGTACCCTTGCAGCAGCCCTGGCCCTGACCGCCCTCGCCCCATTCGCCGCCCATGCGGACGCACCATCGGGTGAGTTCTTCACGGTGTTTGCCAACCAGCCGGCGTCGGCCCAGCCGGCGCCCTCAAGCCGCGGCGAGAACCGCCATTACGTCGAGTTCACGATCGACGAACTGATCCGCACCACTGCCAGCGCGACGGTCGCGATCGAAGAGGTCCGCCGGGCGCGGGCCACGATGCCCACGCCGCCCGTCGGCGCATGAGTTCCACCGGTTCTTGCCAACGGGGCGCCGCGCGGCGCCCCGTTTTTCGTTGTTCGCACGCACCAGATCGGCGTTGCCGTGCTGCGACGCAGCGTCCGCTGGCTACAATCGATGACACGACGATTACAAGAGCAGCGAACCCAACATGGACAAGGCCGCCGGCAAGGGCGACGCCGGCAAGACCAAAGGCCGGGACGCGGGCAAGGACAGGACGCCCGCGCCAGCGACCAATTTCATCCGCAACATCATCGTTGCGGACCTCGCGCGCGGCACCTACGAGCCGCGCCACTGGGCCGGGCACCCGGGCGCCTACGACGTCCACGAGAAGGCGCCCTCCGATCCGGCCAGGATCCGCACCCGGTTCCCGCCCGAGCCCAACGGCTACCTGCACATCGGCCACGCCAAGAGCATCTGCCTGAACTTCGGCCTGGCACGCGACTTCGGCGGGCGGTGCCATATGCGCTTCGACGACACCAACCCGGTGAAGGAAGACCAGGAATTCGTCGACGGCATCCTCGACGCCGTGCGCTGGCTCGGCTTCAGCTGGGAACACGGCGGGGAGCACGGCCAGGAGTCGAACCTCTATCACGCGAGCGACTACTTCGAGGACATGTACCGCTTCGCGGAGCACCTGATCCAGACCGGCTACGCGTTCGTCGACGAGCAGACGGCCGACGCGATGCGCGAGACGCGCGGCACCCTGACCGAACCGGGCCGGAACTCGCCGTACCGCGACCGGCCGATCGAGGAGTCGCTGCGCCTGTTCCGCGAGATGCGCGCGGGGCGGCATCCCGAGGGCAGCATGATCCTGCGCGCGCGGATCGACATGGGCTCGCCCAACATCAACATGCGCGACCCGGCGATCTACCGCATCCGCTTCGCCGAGCACCACATGACCGGCGACGCGTGGAAGGTCTACCCGATGTACTCGTACGCGCACCCGATCGAGGACGCGCTGGAGAACATCAC
>CAYQAF010000246.1:1241-4324 GCA_964415375.1 uncultured Alcaligenaceae bacterium | reverse complement strand
GCGGGCTTTCGTCCTGGCTTTCGCGCAATGCCGAGGTGACGCTCGACGCGGGCGTGCGGCAGGAAGGCGGCGGCCTCGGCCTGGCGCCCCGCGCGAGCGTCGCCGCCCAGGCGATGGTGCTCGCGGGTCTGGCCGCGGTGCTCGAGCAGGCCAGGGGGTTCACGCGGGCCGACTTTCACGCGCGTCATCCCGCAGGCGCGCTCGGCCGCCGGACGCGCGATCCCGAGCCCGGCGAAGACGCCCCGTAGGAGTCCCACGATGAGCTATCGCAGCCGCACCACCACCGCCGGCCGCAACATGGCCGGCGCCCGCGCGCTCTGGCGCGCGACGGGCATGACCGATCGCGACTTCGAGAAGCCGATCGTCGCGATCGCGAACAGCTTCACCCAGTTCGTGCCGGGCCACGTGCACCTGCACGACGTCGGCCAGCGCGTGAAGAAGGTGGTGGACGAGGCCGGCGGGTGGGGCGTCGAGTTCAACACCATCGCCGTCGACGACGGCATCGCGATGGGCCACGGCGGCATGCTCTACTCGCTGCCGAGCCGCGACCTGATCGCCGACAGCGTCGAGTACATGGTGCAGGCCCACGTGGCCGACGCGCTGATCTGCATCTCGAACTGCGACAAGATCACGCCGGGCATGCTGATGGCCGCGATGCGCCTCAACGTGCCGACGATCTTCGTCTCGGGCGGTCCGATGGAGGCCGGCGTCGCGAAGGGCACGCACGACCGCAACGGCAATCCGCTGCCCGAGAAGATCGACCTGATCGACGCCATGGTCGTGGCCGGCAACGACGACGTGAGCGACGCGACGGTCGAGGAGATCGAGCGCTCCGCCTGCCCGACCTGCGGCTCGTGCTCGGGCATGTTCACCGCCAACAGCATGAACTGCCTGAACGAGGCGCTGGGCCTGGCGCTGCCGGGCAACGGCACCGTGCTCGCGACCCACGTCCGGCGCTGGGAACTCTTCGAGGACGCCGCGCGCCGCATCGTCTCGCTGGCGCGCCGCCACTACGTCGAGGGCGACGCGAGCGTGCTGCCGCGCGCGATCGCGACCAGGCAGGCCTTCGAGAACGCCATGACCCTCGACATCGCCATGGGCGGCTCGACCAACACCGTGCTGCACATCCTCGCGATCGCGGCCGAGGGCGGTGTCGACTTCACGATGGCCGACATCGACCGGCTCTCGCGCCGCGTGCCGAACCTGTGCAAGGTGGCGCCGGCCTCGAGCTACCACGTCGAGGACGTGAACCACGCCGGCGGCATCTTCACGATCCTCGGCGCTCTCGACCGCGCGGGCCTGATCCATCGCGACGTCGGCACCGTGCACGCGCGCACGATGGGCGAGGGCATCGACGCGAACGACGTGCGGCGCCCGAGCTGCAAGGCCGAGGCGAAGCAGCGCAGCCTCTCCGCGCCGGGCGGCGTGCGCACGAACGTCGGCTTCTCCCAGGACAAGTACTTCGCGTCGCTCGACGAAGACGGCCAGGGCGGCGTGATCCGCGAGCTCGCCCATGCCTACAGCAGCGACGGCGGCCTCGCCGTGCTCTACGGCAACCTCGCGAAGGACGGCTGCATCGTGAAGACCGCCGGCGTGGACGAGTCGATCCACGTCTTCGAGGGCCCCGCGCGCGTCTTCTACTCCCAGGACGACGCCGTCGCCGCGATCCTCGGCGACCGGATCCGGGCGGGCGACGTGGTCGTGATCCGCTACGAGGGTCCGAAGGGCGGGCCGGGGATGCAGGAGATGCTCTACCCGACCTCCTACATCAAGGCGAAGGGCCTCGGGAAGGTCTGCGCCCTCGTGACGGACGGCCGCTTCAGCGGCGGCACCTCGGGACTCTCGATCGGCCACGTCTCGCCCGAGGCCGCCGAGGGCGGCGCGATCGGCCTGGTCGAGGAGGGCGATCGGATCCGGATCGACATCCCGCAGCGCCGGATCGACGTGCTCGTCGACGACGCAACCCTGGCTTCGCGCCGCGCCGCGATGGAGGCGCGCGGCGGGGACGCCTGGATGCCCGTCGGCCGCGACCGCACGGTGTCGCAGGCTCTCGCCGCCTACTCCCTCATGACGACGAGCGCAGCGCGCGGCGCGGTGCGGGACCTGGACCAGCTCAAGAAGCGCTGATCACAGGCCGGCCAGGCGAGCCCTTCGCCCAGCCGAGCGCGTTACGCGGCCGTCCCGGGCCGATCCGTGAAGCGGTAGCCGACCCCGCGCAGGGTCTCGATGTAGCGGCCGGCCGGGTCGATCTTGCGACGGATCCACTTCACGTGCGTGTCCACCACGCGCACGGTCTTGCCGCAGGCCACGCCCCAGACGTCGTCGAGGATCTGCTTGCGGCCGAGCACCCGGCCCGCGCTGCGCATCAACGACGCGAGCACATCGAACTCCTTCGCGGTCAGTGTCACGGGGCGGCCGGCCACGTGGACGCTGCGCTGGCCCGGGTCGAGCTCGAGCTCCTCGAAGCGCAGCGGCGCGAGCTCGCTCGGCGCGCGCGAGGCGCGCAGCGTGCGGCGCAGGATCGCGCTCACGCGCAGCGCGAGCTCGCGCGGGTGGAACGGGCGGCTCACGAAGTCGTCGACACCCACCTCGAAGGCGACCACGCGGTCCATCTCGGCGGCGCTCGCCGCCACCATCACGATCGGGACGCGGGCGAGGGCGACGTCTTCGCGCACCGCGCGGCACAGGCCCAGCCCCGAAAGATCCGGCAGCAGCATCTCGACCACGACCAGGTCCGGCGGCGCGGCGTGGGCGGACGCGAGCGCCTCCTGGCCGGTCGCGGCGAGGCGCACCTCGAGCCCCGCCTCCTGGAGAGGTCGCTTCATCCCTTCGGCCTCGGCCGGGTCGCTTTCGATCACGAGCACGCTGGCGATGGCGGTCTCCGGCGCACCTCTCGCGGTGCCCCGCGCGCGAGGCGACGGGACGGCCATTCCAACAGGCGCCGGCGACGAACGCGTGGGACTCGGGTGGCATCCGTGCGAACAACTGGTGACGGCGCTTCACGGGATCGTGACCGGAAGCTCCCCGGTCCGAGCGCGCGGCTTCGCTACCGGGGGCTACATCCCAACACGAGGACGAAACCG
>CAYQAF010000246.1:0-1231 GCA_964415375.1 uncultured Alcaligenaceae bacterium | reverse complement strand
CAGAGGAGCACAGAAGGCCGTGAGCAGACCCTCCCTGCCGCGACGCGCCGACGACGTGCTGGTGAAAGGCATCCTGGACGGCGACCCCGGCGCCTTCGACGAGCTGTTCGAGGCCTGGTTCCCGCGCGTCTGGGCCCGCGCCCGGGCCGCTGCGAGCACAACCGCCGAGGCCGAGCGCCTGACCGAGGCCGCCTTCACGGACCTGGTCGCCGACCTCCCGCAGTGGCGCGACGGCACGTCGTTCGGGGCGTTCTTCTTCGCGCGTCTGCGCGCGGCGCAGCGGCGACTGCGCCTCGCTCCGCCCTCCGATCCCAGCGACGCCTGATCGTCCGCAGCGTTTCCGCAGCGCTCCGCGCCGCGTTCGCGTCGCTGCAGCGGCCGTTCGTTGACGATCGCGTGAAGCCCGCCACAACGCGCGCGCCGACGCGACTCCGCAGGTGAAGGGCGCGGTTCGATTCGCCTGGGGGTGTGTGGTGCGCGTGACGTTTCGAGGCTGCTGCAATCCGTAACACGAACGAGCTTCGTTCGTGTCCCCCCTCGCGGAACATGCGCCGCGCTGCTGGACCGAGGTCCCGCAGCACGACTCGAGCAAACACCAAATCCTGAACAGGAAGAGGGACACGAGAAACATGGAAAAGAAGTTGCTGACCGCGCTCGCGATCGCCGCCTTCGGCATCGCCGGCACCGCGAGCGCTCAGACGGTCGTGGGCGCCGACGTCACGACGAACACCAGCTGGAGCGGCGAAATCGTGCTCCAGCAGCCGATCTTCGTGAAGAACGGCGCGCGGCTCACGATCCAGCCGGGCACGATCGTGCGCGGCCAGCCCCGCACGCAGGCGACCCAGGCAGGCGTCATCGCCGGCACCCCGGGCGCGCTGATCGTCACCCAGAGCGGCACGCTGATCGCGAACGGCACCCAGGCCAACCCGATCATCTTCACGACCGCCGCGACGGACAACGACAACAACAACATCCCGGACGACGCCAACGCGAACGGCTTCCTCGACGAGTGGGAGCCGGGCGACACGTTCTACGACGACGCGCCGAAGACCGCGCCCCTCGCGCCGCTGAACGCGGCCGGCAAGGCGAACGTCGCTCTCTGGGGCGGCGTCGTGATCCTCGGCAACGCGCCGACGAACCTCGCGAACAAGTGCAGCGTCGGCTACGGCAAGTGCACCGTCGAGGGCCTGACGGTCCCCGGCTTCCCGGCGGCCGATGCCACCTACGGCGG
>CAYQAF010000245.1:0-4324 GCA_964415375.1 uncultured Alcaligenaceae bacterium | reverse complement strand
CTCGACGTGCTGCGCGCGACGTTTCCGGCCGGCACGGTGTCGGGCGCGCCGAAGGTGCGCGCGATGGAGATCATCGACGAGCTCGAGCCGACGCGGCGCGGGGTCTACGCCGGGGCGGCCGGCTACATCTCGTTCCAGGACGACATGGACCTCGCGATCGCGATCCGCACCGCGGTCGTGAAGGATGGCACGCTCTACGTGCAGGTGGGCGCGGGCATCGTCCACGACTCCGTACCGGAGTCCGAGTGGCAGGAGACGCAGAACAAGGCCAAGGCGGTGCTGCGCGCGGCGGAGATGGTGCAGCTCGGCCTCGACGCCGGGGATTGAGCGCGAGAGGCCGGCCCATGCTGCTGATGATCGACAACTACGACAGCTTCACCTACAACCTGGTCCAGTACCTCGGCGAGCTTGGCGCCGACGTGCTGGTACAGCGCAACGACGCGATCACGCTGGAGCAGGTCGAGGCCTGGGCACCCGAGCGCATCGTGATCTCGCCCGGCCCCTGCACGCCGGCGGAGGCCGGCATCTCGGTGCCGCTGATCCGGCGCTTCGCGGGGCGGATTCCGATGCTCGGCGTTTGCCTCGGCCATCAGGCGATCGGCGAGGCGTTCGGCGGGCGCGTCGTCCGTGCGGCGCGCGTGATGCACGGCAAGCTCGACCAGGTCACGCACGACGGCCGCGGTGTCTTCACCGGCATCCCGTCGCCGGTCACGGTCACGCGCTACCATTCGCTCGCGATCGAGTGCGCCACGTTGCCCGACTGCCTGGAGGTGACGGCGACGACCACCGACCGGGAGATCATGGGCGTGCGCCATCGCGAGCACGCGGTCGAGGGCGTGCAGTTCCACCCGGAAGCGATCCTGACCGAGCACGGCCACGCGATGCTCCGCAACTTCCTCGACGGCCGGCGCTAGCCCCGGCCGCCACCGAGCCAACGACTCCGAACGAGGCGAACATGCAGCTGTCGATGTCCGAGGCCGTGCAGCGCACGGTCGAGCACCGCGAGATCTTCCACGACGAGATGCTGGCGGTGATGCGCAGGATCATGAGCGGCGAGGCGACGCCGGTGATGATTGCCGCGCTGATGGTCGGCCTGCGGGTCAAGAAGGAGACCGTTGGCGAGATCGCCGCGGCGGCGCAGGTGATGCGCGAGTTCGCGACCCGGGTGCCGGTGGCGGAACCGGAAACACTCCTCGACATCGTCGGCACCGGTGGCGACGCCTCGCACACGTTCAACATCTCGACCGCGTCGATGTTCGTCGCGGCGGGCGCCGGCGCGCGCGTCGCCAAGCACGGCAACCGCTCGGTGTCGTCGAAGTCCGGCAGTGCCGATGTGCTGGAGGCGCTCGGCGCCGACATCATGCTCTCGCCGGGCGACGTCGCGGCCTGCATCGCCGAGACCGGCGTCGGCTTCATGTTCGCGCCGTCGCACCACGGGGCGATGAAGCACGCGGCGCCGGTGCGGAAGGAGCTCGGCGTGCGCACGATCTTCAACATCCTCGGCCCGCTCACCAACCCGGCCGGCGCGGCCAACCAGCTGCTCGGCGTGTTCCATCCGGACCTGGTCGGCATCCTGGTCCGCGTGCTCGAGAACCTCGGCAGCCGGCACGTGCTGGTCGTGCACGGCAAGGACGGCATGGACGAGGTATCGCTGGGGGCGGCGACGATGGTGGGCGAACTGAAGGACGGGGAGGTGCGCGAGTACGAGATCCATCCGGAGGACTTCGGCATGCGCATGATGAGCAACCGCAGCCTCAAGGTCGAGGACGCGCAGGCTTCCAAGGCGATGGTGCTCGAGGCGCTCGGCAACGCCGAGGGTCCGGCGCGCGACATCGTCGTGCTGAACGCCGGCACGGCGCTCTACGCGGCGAACCGCGCCTCGTCGATCCAGGAAGGCATCGAGCAGGCACGCGCGTCGATCGCAAGCGGCGCGGCGCAGCGCAAGCTCGACGAGTTCGTTGCCCTCACCCGCAAGCTGGGGACCAAGGCGTGAGCGGTGAAGGTTGCCTGTTCTGCGCGCTCGTCGCCGGCAGGATTCCTGCGCGACGGGTCTACGAGGACGCGGCGCACGTCGCGTTCTTCCCACTGAAGCACATCGAGCCCGGGCACACGCTGCTCGTGCCGAAACGCCACGCCGACTACGTCTTCGACATGGCCGAAGCCGACTACCAGGCGCTCTGGACCGCCGCCAGGCGCATCGCGCCCGCGATTCGTGTGGTCACCGGCGCCGCGCGCGTCGGCATCGCCGTCGAGGGGTTCTCGGTGCCGCACGTGCACGTGCACCTCGTCCCGATCAACGCGCTGAACGACCTCAACCCGGCGCGCGAGCAGGCGATCCCCGACGAGCGGGCGGACGCCCTTGCCGCGGCGCTGCGCGCAGCGCTCCAGTCATGAGCGACATCCTGGACAAGATCCTCGCGAAGAAGGCCGAGGAGATCGCCGTGGCGAAGGCGGCGCGATCGCTCGCGGAGGTCGAGTGCGCGGCACGAGCGGCGCCCCCGCCGCGCGACTTCGAGGGAGCGCTGCGGCGGGCCATTGCGGCAGGTCGCTCCGCGGTGATCGCCGAGGTCAAGAAGGCGAGCCCGAGCAAGGGCGTGATCCGCGAGGACTTCGACCCGGCGGTGATCGCCGCGAGCTACGAGCGCGGCGGCGCCGCGTGCCTGTCGGTGCTGACCGATCGCACGTTCTTCCAGGGTGCGCCGGAGTACCTCGCTGCCGCGCGAGGCGCCTGCGACCTGCCGGCGCTGCGCAAGGAGTTCGTGGTCGACGCCTATCAGGTGATGGAGTCGCGCGCGCTCGGCGCCGACGCGATCCTGCTCATCGTCGCGGCGCTCGACGATGCGCGGCTCGCAGCGCTCGCCCGAGCGGCGCGCGAGCTCGGCATGGCGGTGCTGGTGGAGGTGCACGACGAGCGCGAGCTCGATCGGGCGCTGGCCCTGCCCGGCGCGATCCTCGGCATCAACAACCGCAACCTGCGCGACTTCTCGGTGTCGCTGCGGACCACGATCGCGCTCCTGCCGCGGATTCCCGCCGGGCGGCTCGTGGTGACCGAGAGCGGCATCCTCGCGCAGCGTGACGTCGCGCAGATGAAGAGGCACGGCGTGAACGCGTTCCTGGTGGGCGAGGCGTTCATGCGTGCCCCGGATCCCGGGGCGGCGCTCGCCGCGCTGTTCGGCTGATCGGCGGCGCGTTGGCGGGGGCCGTGCGCGATGGCGGCCGCGGGACCATTGACTCCGGGGCCTCGGCGCGGGAGCATGCCGATCCTGCGTGACCCAGAGCGCGTCCGCCCGCCCGGGGCCGCTCCGGGCCGTTTGCTATGATCGCCGCACTTTCGCGGTGCGCGCCCATGAACACGGGTGCCGCAGTACACGCGGGCAGCCGATGAAGATCCTCACCTGGAACGTCCAGTGGTGCCGCGGCATCGACGGTCGCGTCGATCCGGCGCGCATCGTCGCCGAGGCGAAGCGCATCGCCGACTTCGACGTGCTCTGCCTGCAGGAGGTCGCCGACAACTTCCCGGACCCGCGCCTTGCGGGCAACGACGAGCGCGACCAGTTCGCCGCGATCGCGGCCCTGCTGCCCGGATTCGAGGTGATACCGGGGGTCGCCGTCGACCATCCGGGCGAAGGGGGCCGTCGGCGCCGGTTCGGCAACATGATCCTCTCGCGCCTGCCGGTGCGGCAGGTGTTCCGGTGGCTGTTGCCGCACCCGTTGCAGCCGAACACGCCGTGGATGGCGCGCATCGCAGTCGAGGCGGTGATCGCCGCGCCGGGCGGTGACGTGCGCGTCATCACCACGCACCTCGAGTGGTACTCGGAACGCCAGCGGGCGGCTCAGGTGGAAGCATTGCGCCGCATCTACGCCGACGGCCACGCGCACGCGAGCGAGGCCAGGGTGACCACCGACGACGGCGGGACGTTCCAGACGTTCGTGAGGCCGAAGGCGACGGTGATCTGCGGCGACTTCAATCTCGAGCACTCGAGCGACCTCCACGCGCGCATGGTCGCGCCGTTCGCAGACGGCACGCCGGCGCTCGCCAATGCCTTCGAGCTGCTCAATCCGGGCGCGCCCTATCCGGCGACGTTCTGCATCCACAACGTGATGCCGGGCTACGGGCAGCTCCACTGCGACTTCTTCTTCGTCAGCCCCGAGGCGGCGGCGCGCATCACCGCCTGGCAGATCGACCAGGACACGCAGGCCTCCGATCACCAGCCGCTGGTGCTGACGCTCTCCTAGGGGCGGGGCAATCGTCGACCCGGGGCGGTAGAATTCCGCCCGGACGCCTGCGCGCGGCGAGCTCATGTCGCGCGAGCGGCGATGAACG
>CAYQAF010000244.1:0-4327 GCA_964415375.1 uncultured Alcaligenaceae bacterium | reverse complement strand
TTGCCCTTGCCGTTGCCCATGCGGACCTCGGCCGGCTTCTGCGAAATCGGCTTGTCCGGGAAGATGCGGATCCAGATCCGCCCGCCGCGCTTGATGTGGCGCGTCATCGCCCGCCGCGCCGACTCGATTTGGCGGGCGGTGAGCCGACCGCGCCCGACCGCCTTCAGGCCGAAGTCACCGAACGACACCTTGTTGCCGACGCTGGCGACGCCCTTGTTGCGGCCCTTCTGCTCCTTGCGGTACTTCCTTCTAGCTGGCTGCAGCATTCTTCGCTCCTGCGCGGCGCGGCCGCTTCGGCGCATCGGCCGCCGGCGCCGGCGCGGTCGCCGGCTCGGCGTTGTGCGCAAGCACCTCGCCCTTGAAGATCCAGACCTTGACGCCGATGACGCCGTAGGTGGTGCGGGCCTCGGAGAACCCGTAGTCGATGTCGGCGCGCAGCGTGTGCAGCGGCACGCGTCCCTCGCGATACCACTCGGAGCGCGCGATCTCGGCGCCGTTGAGGCGCCCGGCGCTCATCACCTTGATGCCCTGCGCGCCGAGCCGCATCGCGTTCTGCATCGCGCGCTTCATCGCGCGGCGGAACATGATCCGCTTCTCGAGCTGCTGGGCGATCGAGTCCGCGACGAGCTGGGCGTCGACCTCGGGCTTGCGGATCTCCTCGATGTTGAGGCCCACCTCGCCGCCCATCATCCGGCGCAGGTCGGCGCGCAGCGTCTCGATGTCCTCGCCCTTCTTGCCGATGACCACGCCCGGGCGGGCGCTGTGGATCGTGATCCGGGCGTTACGCGCCGGGCGCTCGATCGAGATCTTCGCCACGGACGCGTGCGACAGCTTCTTGCGCAGGTACTCGCGCACCCGGATGTCCTCGTTCAGCACGTCCGCGTAGTGCTTGCTGTTCGCGAACCACTTCGAGGTCCAGTTGCGGTTGACGGCCAGGCGGAACCCGGTCGGATGGATCTTCTGTCCCATGCTCGTTCCTATCTGCTTCCCGCTTTCGCGGGAACGGGGCTCTTGCCGTCGCCGACCACGATGCGGATGTGGCAGCTCTGCTTGCCGATCGTGTTGCCTCGGCCCTTGGCGCGCGCGCTCATGCGCTTCAGCGTCGTGCCCTTGTCGACGAAGATCGTCGTCACCTTGAGTTCGTCGATGTCGGCGCCGTCGTTGTGCTCGGCGTTGGCGATCGCGCTCTCCAGGACCTTGCGGATGATGCGCGCGCCCTTCTTCGGGCTGAAGGCCAGCACGTCGAGCGCGCGGCCGACGGGCATGCCGCGCACCATGTCGGCGACCAGCCGGCCCTTCTGGGCCGACAGGCGCACGCCACGCAGCGTTGCGGTGGTTTCCATCGCTTTCTCCTTACTTCCTCTTCGCCGCCGGCGCCGCAACCTTCTTGTCGCCCGGGTGGCCCTTGAAGGTACGGGTCAGCGCGAACTCGCCGAGCTTGTGGCCGACCATGTTCTCGGTCACGTACACGGGGATGTGCTGCTTGCCGTTGTGGACGGCGATCGTCAGCCCCACGAAATCCGGGGTGATCGTCGAGCGCCGCGACCAGGTCTTGATCGGCTTCTTGTCCGAGATCGCGCGCGCCGCGTCCACCTTCGCTACCAGGTGGCCATCGACGAACGGGCCCTTCTTGATAGAGCGTGCCATGCGTTATCCCTTCTGAGCGTGCCGGCGCCGGACGATCATCACGTCCGTCCGCTTGTTCTTGCGCGTCTTGTAGCCCTTGGCCGGCGTGCCCCACGGCGAGCACGGGTGGCTGCCGCCGTTGGTGCGCCCGCCCATCGGGTGGTCGACCGGGTTCATCGCCCAGGCGCGGACCGTCGGACGCCAGCCGCGCCAGCGGTTGGCGCCGGCCTTGCCGATCGAGCGCAGGTTGTGCTCCTCGTTGCCCACCTCGCCGATCGTGGCGCGGCAGTCGACGTGCACCTTGCGGATTTCGCCGGAGCGCAGCCGCAGCTGCGCGTACATGCCCTCGCGCGCGAGGAGCTGCACCGCCGCGCCCGCCGAGCGGGCGAGCTGCGCGCCCGCGCCGGGCTTCATCTCGATGCAGTGGATCGTCGTGCCGACCGGGATGTTGCGCAGCGGCAGCGTGTTGCCGGCCTTGATCGGGGCCTCGGCGCCGGACATGAGCTCCGCGCCCACCGCGACGCCGCGCGGCGCGATGACGTAGCGGCGCTCGCCGTCCTTGTAGAGCAGCAGCGCGAGGTGCGCGCTGCGGTTCGGGTCGTACTCGAGCCGCTCCACCTTCGCCGGGATCCCGTCCTTGTTGCGGCGGAAGTCGACGATGCGGTAGTGGTGCTTGTGACCACCGCCGCGGTGGCGCGTCGTGATGTGGCCGTTGTTGTTGCGGCCGGAGCCGCGCTTCTGGCTCTCGGTGAGCGCGTCGACGGGCCGCCCCTTGTGCAGGGCGGGGTTGACGACCTTGACCAGCGCGCGCCGACCGGCGGACGTGGGCTTGACCTTGACGAGTGGCATGTCAGGCGTCCTGCGCGAAGTTGATTTCCTGGCCCGGCTTCAGGCACACGTAGGCCTTCTTCCAGTTGCGCCGGCGGCCCGTGAAGCGGCCGAAGCGCTTTTCCTTGCCGTGCACGTTCGAGATCTGCACGCTCTCGACCTGCACCTTGAACAACAGCTCGACCGCGGCCTTGACCTCGGGCTTGGTCGCGTCCTGCACGACGCGGAAGACCACCTGCTCGTGCTTGTCGGCGATGAAGGTGGCCTTCTCCGAGATCACGGGCGCGAGCAGCACGTTCATGAGGCGCTCGCTGTCGAACCTGACGGGCGTGGCGACGGTGGCGTTCATCCCAGCATCTCCTCGAATTCGGAGACGGCCGCCTTGGTCAGCAGCACGTTCTCGAAGCGGACCAGGCTGACCGGGTCGACCTCGCGGGTCTCGAGCACCAGCACGTCCGGCAGGTTGCGCGAGGCGAGGAAGACGTTGTCGTCGAGCTTGTCCATGACGACCAGCACCGAGCCGGTGAGGCCCATCGCGCGGATCTTCTGCGCGAAGAGCTTGGTCTTCGGCGCGTCCACGGCGATGCCGTCGACCACCGCGAGGCGGTTCTCGCGCACCAGCTGCGAGAGGATCGACGCCATGCCGGCGCGGTACATCTTGCGGTTCACCTTGTGCGAGAAGTTCTCGTCGGGCGAGCTCGGGAAGATCTTGCCGCCGCCGCGCCACAGCGGGCTGTTGGCCTGGCCCGCGCGGGCGCGGCCGGTGCCCTTCTGCTTCCACGGCTTCTTGTGCGACTTGTTGATGTCGCTGCGCCCCTTCTGCGCGCGCGTGCCCTGCCGGGCGTTCGCCTGGTAGGCGGTGACGACCTGGTGGATCAGGGCCTCGTTGTAGTCGCGGCCGAACAGCGCGTCGGAGCCCGCGACCGTCGCGGCAGCACCGCTGTCGTTGATGAGCTTGAGGTCCATCGTCAGGCCCCCTTCTTCGCGGGCGTCTTGACCGACGGGCGCACGATCACCGCGCCGCCGTCGGCGCCGGGAACCGCACCCTTGACCAGCAGCAGGCCGCGCGCCGTGTCGACACGGACCACCTTGAGCGTCTGCACCGTGCGCGTGACGTTGCCGTACTGGCCCGGCAGCTTCTTGCCGGGGAACACGCGGCCCGGGTCCTGCGCCATCGAGATCGAGCCCGGGGTGTTGTGCGAGCGCGAGTTGCCGTGCGAGGCGCGGTTCGAGCTGAAGTTGTGGCGGCGGATCACGCCCGAGAAGCCGCGACCCTTGGTGGTGCCGGTCACGTCGACCAGTTGGCCTTCGGCGAACGTGTCCACGCCGACGACGTCGCCCGGCTTGAACTTCGCGAGGTCGTCGGCACCGACGTGGAACTCCTTCAGCATCGTGCCGGACTCGACGCCGGCCTTCGCGAGGTGGCCGGCCTGCGGCTTGCTGACCCGCGAGGGGCGGCGCTTCCCGTACGTGACCTGCACGGCTGCATATCCGTCGGCCTCGGGGGTCTTGATCTGGGTCACGCGGTTGTTGGCGACGTCCAGCACCGTCACCGGCACGGCCGTGCCGTCGTCGGCGAAGACGCGGGTCATGCCAATCTTGCGACCGACAAGTCCGAGTGTCATAGGAACCTCTCTCTTCGTATTGGCCCGGATGCTGCGCCGGGTGCCGGCTGCAATTGGCCGGCGGTTCGTCTCGGGCCGCGCGCTACGGCGCGACGGCCTTGCTGCATTGCTTCGTTACTGGAGCTTGATCTCCACGTCCACGCCGGCGGGCAGGTCGAGCTTCATCAGCTGGTCGACCGTCTTGTCCGTCGGATCGATGATGTCCATCAGCCGCAGGTGCGTGCGGATCTCGAACTGGTCGCGCGACG
>CAYQAF010000243.1:0-4331 GCA_964415375.1 uncultured Alcaligenaceae bacterium | reverse complement strand
TCCTCTGGTTCAACGCCTACCCCGCGGAAGTGTTCATGGGCGACGTCGGCGCGCTGGCGCTCGGCGCGGCGCTCGGCACGATCGCGGTGGTCGTGCGCCAGGAGATCGTGCTGTTCATCATGGGCGGCGTGTTCGTCGTGGAGACGCTGTCGGTGATGGTGCAGGTCGCCTCCTTCAAGCTGACCGGCAAGCGCGTGTTCCGGATGGCGCCGATCCACCACCACTACGAGCTCAAGGGCTGGAAGGAGAACCAGGTGGTGGTCCGCTTCTGGATCATCACGATGCTGCTGGTCCTGTTCGGTCTGTCGACGCTGAAGCTGCGATGACGGGCGACGTGCGCGGCCGCGACGTAGTGGTGCTCGGTCTCGGACAGACCGGGCTCTCGCTCGCGCGCTGGCTCGCGAGCCACGGCGCGCGCGTGCGCGTCGCGGACACGCGCCAGGCGCCGCCTGCCGCGAGCGCGCTCCACGAGGCGCTGCCCGGGGTGCGGCTCGAGTCCGGGCCCTTCGTCGCGTCGACGTTCGACGGCGCCGAGATGATCGCGATCTCCCCCGGCGTGGCGAAGGACCAGCCGGCGATCGCCGAGGCCGTGGCGGCCGGCGCGACGCTGGTGGGCGATGTCGAGCTCTTCGCGCGGCGCCTGCCGGTCGGCCAGAAGGTGATCGCGATCACGGGGACCAACGGCAAGACGACGGTGACGGCGCTCGCCGGCGCCCTCGCCGAGGCGGCGGGGCTCGCGACGACAATGGCCGGCAACATCGGCACGCCGGTGCTCGACGTGCTGGCGACGCACGAGGGCGGCGCAACGTGGCCGGACCTGTTCGTGCTCGAGCTGTCGAGCTACCAGCTCGAGACCACGTCGTCGCTCGACGTCGCGGCGGCGACGGTGCTGAACGTCTCGCCGAACCATCTCGACCGCTACGCGGGCGTCGTCGACTATGCGGCGGCGAAGGCCCGGATCTTCACCCGCGCCGCGGTGCAGGTGATCAACCGCGACGACGCGATCGTGCGCCTGATGCGGCTGCCGGGACACACGGTGCAGACGTTCGGTGCGAGCGTGCCGGTCTCCGAGGAGGAGTGGGGCCTGGTCGGGCGCGGTGGCGAGGAGTGGCTCGCGCGCGGCGGCGAACTGCTCGTCCCGGCGTCGCAACTTGCGCTGGTCGGAAGGCACAACGCGCTCAATGCCCTCGCGGCGCTCGCGCTCGTCTCATCGGTGGCCAAGGTCACGCCGGGCGTGCTCGCGGCCCTCGCGGCCTTCCGCGGCCTGCCGCACCGGATGGAGCGCATCGCCGACGCGCGCGGCGTGCTGTTCGTCAATGACTCGAAGGCGACGACCGTCGCCGCCACCGAGGCGGCGCTCGCCGGAATCGGCCGGCCCGTGATCCTGATCGCCGGCGGCGACGGCAAGGGCCAGAGCTTCGTTCCGCTGCGGCCCGCGGTCGACCGCGCCTGCAGGGCCGTGCTGCTGATCGGCCGCGACGCGACGCTGGTCGAGCACGGCCTCGCCGCCAGCAAGGCCGCGATGGAGCAGCACGGCACGCTCGAGAAGGCGGTGGCGCGGGCGTTCGAGATCGCGCGCCCCGGCGACGCGGTGCTGCTGTCCCCGGCGTGCGCGAGCCTCGACCAGTTCGGCAGCTTCGGGGAGCGGGGCGAATGCTTCGCGGCGCTGGTTCGCGAGCGGTTGAGGGAGGGCAGCCCGTGCGCAAGCGCGTGACCGAGACGGCGAACGTCGCGCTGACGGGGCTGTTCCTCGATGGTCGCGCACGCAACCCGCGGACGATGCTCGCGCTCGACGTGTCGCTCGCGTGGTCGGCCCTCCTGCTGCTCGCGCTCGGGCTGGTGATGGTCTACTCGTCGTCGATCGCCATGGCCGAGGACTCGCGCCACACGGGCTTCCGGCCGTGGTATTTCCTGCTGCGCCACGGGCTGTTTCTGGTCGTCGGGCTCACTGCGGCCGCGATCGCCTTCCAGGTGCCGATGAAGGCCTGGCAGCGGCTCGCGCCGTGGCTGTTCGTCGCCGGCGTGGTGCTGCTCGTCCTCGTGCTGATCCCCGGCATCGGCAAGAGCGTCAACGGCTCGCGTCGCTGGCTGCCGCTCGCGTTCGTGAACGTGCAGCCCTCGGAGTTCATGAAGCTCGCGGTGGTCCTCTACGCGGCGAGCTACGCGGTGCGCAAGGCGGGGTTCCTGCATGCCGAGCAGCCGCTCCGGCAGACACTGTCCCGCGGCTTCGCGCCGCTCTTCGCGGTGATGGTCGCGATCGGCGGCCTGCTGCTCCTCGAGCCCGACTTCGGCGCGTTCGTCGTCATCGTCGCGATCGCGTTCGGGATCCTGTTCCTGGGCGGCCTCGACTGGCGGCTGTTCCTCGGCCTGTCGGCGCTGCTGCCGTTCGCGCTCGGCGCGATCCTGGTCGCCGCGCCATACCGCCTGCAGCGCCTCACGGCCTTTCTCGATCCCTGGTCGGATCCGCTCGGCAAGGGCTATCAGCTGTCGCATTCGCTGATCGCCTTCGGACGCGGCGAGTTCTTCGGCGTGGGCCTCGGTGCAAGCGTGGAGAAGCTCCTCTACCTTCCGGAGGCGCACACCGACTTCCTGCTCGCGGTGATTGCCGAGGAGCTGGGCTTCGCCGGCGTGCTGGCGGTGCTGGCGCTGTTCGTGTGGCTGCTGTTCCGCGGCTGGGCGATCGGGCGCCAGGCGGCTCGCCTGTCGCGCCCGTTCGCCGCACTGGTCGCGCACGGCATCGGCGTGTGGATCGGCGTGCAGGCGTTCATCAACATCGGCGTCAACATGGGCGTGCTGCCGACCAAGGGGCTCACGCTGCCCCTGCTTTCCTTCGGCGGCAGCGGCATCGTCGCGAACTGCATCGCGATCGCGATCCTGCTGCGGGTCGACTACGAGAATCGACGCCTGCTCAGGGGGTATGCCGAATGAGGCGGAGTATCGCGTGGCCACGGTGATGATCACGACCGGTGGCACCGGCGGGCACATCTTCCCAGGCCTCGCGGTCGCGGACGAGCTCGCACGGCGCGGCGCGCGCGTGTTCTGGCTCGGCACGAACGACGGCATGGAGTCGCGGCTCGTGCCGCGGCACGGCGTCGACTTCGAGGGCCTCGCCTTCGGCAGCGTGCGCGGCAAGGGTGTGAAGCGCCTCCTGCTCGGGCCGTACGCGATCCTGAGCGCCTGCCGGCAGGCGTTCGGCGTGCTCCGGCGTCGCGCGCCCGGCGTGGTGCTGGGCTTCGGCGGTTTCGCCTCGTTCCCCGGGGCGCTGATGGCCGTGGCGCGTAACGTGCCCCTGCTCATTCACAACCTCGACGCGCGGCCGGGTCTCGCCAACCGGGTGCTGCGGCACGGCGCGGACCGCGTGCTAACCGGCTTTCCCGGCGTGCTCGGCGAGGGCCGCAATCCGCGCGTCGAATGGGTCGGCAATCCGCTGCGCGGCGAGATCGAGGCTGCCGCGCCGCCCGAGCAGCGATTCGCGGCACGCGCGGGCCCGCTCAAGGTCCTGGTCGTGGGCGGCAGCCAGGGCGCGCTCGCACTGAACGAGGCGGTGCCGCAGGCGCTCGCGCTGATGCCGCTTGAATCGCGTCCGCTCGTCACGCACCAGGCCGGCGAGCGCCACATCGACGCGCTGCGCGATGCCTACGCGCGCGCCGGCGTCGCCGCCGAGTGCATGCCGTTCATCGACGACATCGCGCGCCGCTATGCCGAAGCGGACGTCGTCGTCTGCCGCAGCGGCGCGACCACGGTCGCGGAACTCGCGGCTGTGGGCGTCGCCAGCCTGCTCGTCCCGTTCCCTCACGCGGCGGACGACCACCAGGTCGACAACGCGCGGGTGCTCGAGGGCCATGGCGCCGCCGAGATGTGGCTGCAGCGCGACCTCACACCCGCGCGGCTCGCCGAGTGGCTGGGCGCGCAGGACCGCGGGCGCCTGCTGCGCATGGCGGTCGCGGCACGCGCGCTGCGCAAGACCGGCGCGACGCGCCGGGTGGCAGAACTCTGCCTCGAGCTCGCCACGCGATGAAACACAAGGTCAAGCGCGTCCACTTCGTCGGCATCGGCGGGGCCGGCATGAGCGGCATCGCCGAGGTGCTCGCCAACCAGGGCTACCAGGTCTCGGGCTCCGATCTCGCCGCGTCCCCGGTCACGCGCCGGCTCGCCGGCATGGGCGTGCGCATCGCGATCGGTCACGTGGCGGGCAACGTCGCGGGGGCCGACGCGGTCGTCGTCTCGACGGCGGTGCCGACCGACAACCCCGAGGTCGCCGCGGCGCGCGAGCTCGGCATCCCGGTCGTGCCGCGCGCGCTGATGCTCGCCGAGCTGATGCGCCTGAAGCA
>CAYQAF010000242.1:0-4355 GCA_964415375.1 uncultured Alcaligenaceae bacterium | reverse complement strand
TTGCGCGTCTCCTCGCCGTAGGCGACGTCGAGCCGGAACGGGCCGATCGGCGTGGCGAGCCGCGCGCCGATGCCGACGCCAATCGCCGGGGAGAGGTCGCCGATGCTGTCGGCCGCGTCGCCCACGTCGACGAACGCCGCGATGCCCCACAGCGCGTTGATCCAGCGCACGACCTCGACGCTCGCGAGCGCATAGTAGCGTCCGCCGACGATCGCGTCGCCGCGCGGCACGCCGAGGCTCTCGAACTCGTAGCCGCGCACCGTCGTGTCGCCGCCGGTGCGGAACAGCAGGATCGACGGCACGTTGTCGCGCGACGCCCCGAACACGCCCCCGGCGTCTGCGCGGAACGTGAGCCCGGTGACCCGGTCGATCGGGTACCAGCCGATCGACCTGACGGTGCCGCGGAAGAACCCTTCGGTCGATGCCCCGGGCACGCCGCCGCCGGCGCGCGCCTCCACCATGTAGCCGCGGGTCGGCGACAGCAGGTCGTCGGCGCGCCGCAACACGTAGCCCGCCTCGAGGTAGAGCGCGCGCGTCGACACGTCGTCGGCGCCCTCCGGCTCCTCGCGGTCGAAGTAATACGTCGCCGCGAAGATCGGCTGGTTGCGCTCGTCGATGCCGCGCCGCTCGGCGCCGATTCCCGCCGTGGTCTGCACCGTGTTCTGGAAGTCGTCGCGCTTCGCGGACAGCGTGTACCGGTCGAGCCAACCGCGGGACGTCGGCGGTCGCGTGAAGGCCGCGCCGAGGTACTGCAGTTTGTCCTCGGCGCGAGCATCGAGGCGCATCTGCAGGCCCGCGTCGTCGAGGTTGATGTTCGTGTAGGTCACGCGCCCGCCGTAGCGCGTGTCCGTGCTGAACGATATCGAGCCCTCGACGCGATGTGTCGGCGCCTCGATCACCGCTACCTTCACGGTCGCGTCGTCCGGGTTCGCCGACTCGACGTCGATGGTGGCCTGCACGCTCGCGAAGTAGCCGCTCGCCGCGAGGCGGCGCACGTACGTGTCGATTTCGGCCTCGGCATGGGGCGCGCCGCGCTCGAGCGTGCTGAAGTTCTCGACCAGCGACGCCGGGTAGCGCTTCGCGCCCTGCACGGAGATCGGGCCGAAGCGGAACGGCGGCCCGCTGTCGATCGTGAGCGCGAGGTCCGCGCGCGCCGGGCCCGGGTCGACGCGTGCCTCGCTCGCGGTGAGGAGAGCCGCGGCGTAGGGACTGCGGCGCATGTCGCGGACCGCCGCGTCCTTGGCGCCGATCCAGTCCGCCTGCCGAAAGGCATCGCCGGGACGCAGCCGGAAGCGATCGCGCACGCCGGCCGCAGCCCCGGGACCGGGCGACGTGGCGTGGGTCGCGGGTCCCGTGACGTCGATCACCACCGTGCCGACCGTCGTGCGCGGCCCTGGCTCGACCTTGACCCTGACCACGATCGGGCTCACGTCGCGGTCGATCGAGACGTCGATCGCAGCGTCGTAGAAGCCTTCGATCGCGGCGATGCTTCGCGCCTGCGGCGGCGCGTCGCGCACGAGGCGCTCCAGCAGGTCGGGCGTCATCTCCTCGTCGGCCTGCCAGCGGACGAGGTCGAGTCCCTGGCGCAACGCGGTGGCGGGCGGATCCGGTCCGTCGACGACCAGCGTGTAGGCCACGTAGTTCGCCACGGCCGGTGCCGGGGTCGACGGTCGCGCCGCATCCTGCGCGCCCGCGGGGGCGGTGCAGAGGGCCAGCACGAAAGGGATGAGGAGGGGAAAGCTCGGCACGATACGGCGGGCGCGGTACCCCGCCGTTGCACTGCCGGGACTACCGGGGCGGATCGTTCACCCGCCCCCGAATGCTACAGCGGCGGCCAGTTGGTGGGCTGGTCGTAACGCCACCAGACCGACCACGGATAATCGAGCAACTCCCACGACGCGCCATGGCGGTCCGGTATGAGTTCGGTGCGCATCGGCGCCAGGCTCGGCAGCGTCGCGGGCGGCCAGTGCCGTGCCGTCGCGGCGTACTCGGCGCCGAGGAAGGTCATCGCCGGGTCGCTGCCCGGCACCCAGAAGCGGTCGTTCAGCGTGGTGCAGCCGCCGAGCAGCGTGGCGGCGGCGAGGGCGACGAGCATTCGGCGTGTCGGCATGGCGCTAGAAGCGAGTTCGCAGGGTAATCCCGACGATTGGCGCGGCATCGTGGTCGTCTTCCGCAATGTCGTTGCCATTCGAATCTGACACGATCAGCTTACCACCGACCAGCACCCCGGCAAGGAAATCCAGACGGGCGTCGCGCGTGACCGAATAGGAGGTGCGCAGGAACAACGGGACGCCCCGCGATTCCCCGATACCGTCCGGGTAGGGGCCGTCGCGGTCGAGGCGGAACCGATAGCTGCGCCACGTGCCGCCGGCGGCGACTTCCCAGGCGTCGTCAAACTTGTAGGCAAGTTCGAGGCCGGCACCCCCGGCTGGTCCTGCACGGAACGGGTTGCCGAGCCGCAAGCGCTCGTTGATCTGCCAGTCGAGGAGCACGAACGGGAAGACCCGCGTCTTCTCGAGTTCGTCGAAGACGCCGATGCCGAAGCCGAGCGACAACGTCGGCGAGAACTTGCGCGTCGCCGCGAAAATCGCGCCACCCTTCAGCGCGTCCCCGGTCGAGGCGCCCTGCTCGTACGCCCACTGCACCGTGGGCACGGCGAGGAAGCGCAGGTCGTCGTTCGGCGCGTAGGTGAAGACGAAGCCGACGCTCGGCCGGTGAATGTCGCCCCACGGCGTGTCTCGGAACGCGCCGGGCGTACCGGCGAAGTCCCAGTCCTCGTAGCCGTAGCGCAGCGAGACGCCAGCGGCGAACGCCGGCGTGAACTGGTGCAGCACGTCGAGGCTCCCCAGCAAGCCGGTCACGCTGAAGTCGCCGCCCTGGTCCAGCCCGGTCTCGAACACGTAGTACGCGGAGACGCCTCCGGAAGGAACGGTAGTGCCGACCGGGATGCGCTGTGCCAGCGACGGCAGGGTGACGAGCGCGCCGCAGAGGGCAAGCGTGGCGACGATGAGAGGACGAATGGCCATCGATGACTCCGGTGGGTGCACAGGGGGGGTGGCGCAATGCCTTTCGACGCGCGGCCCCGTATGCGGTTCCGCGATGCGGTGCGACACGTTGGTGAGGCGCCGGATGGTACATCGTCGCCGCGCGGTCGCGTTGCCGATACCGCGAGATCGCGGACGCCATGCCGACGGCATGAAGCTGCGCGCCGGACGGGACTGCGCCACGGTCCCGCGGCTTTGCCATTCCTCGGCGGCCGATATGCCATCCAGCGTGCCCGCGGGCTGTCTTGAGGCGGTCTGTCGAACGATCGTGCGATCCTGTCCTGTTTTTCGAGGGCAATCTTACGACTCGACATTCATTTGCTGAGCTAACCCATTATTTTTTAATTGGAATTGTGTTTGCATTCATCGCAATGCTAAGTCATTGTTCGATAAACGGAAACCGATTGACCATGGTTTTGAGCGCACGTATAGTGGCGCCGAGTGGCAAAAAGTGGGTCAAAGTGGGCTCGATTTCGATAGAAATCGATGTTCCGAAGCGACCGGGGTGGTCGCAGGTGATTGAGCGCTCACTCAAAGGCCCGGGGGGAGGCGGACGTGGCGGAGATCGAACACTTGGCGGGCGACCAGGGGAGGGAGCACCTCTTCCGCGGCGTCACGCAGCTCGTGCTCGATGCCAAGGGGCGCCTTGCCATCCCGTCGCGCCACCGTAACACCCTCGGCAACGGCATCTCGCGGGTCGTGATCACCGCCGATCCGAGTCGTTGCCTGCTGCTCTATCCGCTGGATGCCTGGGAGCCCATCCAGTCCCGGCTGATGAAGCTGTCGTCGTTCGACGAACGCATCCGGGGCCTGCAGCGTCTCATCGTCGGCCACGCCGACGACGTCGAGATCGATGCCTCCGGCCGCGTGCTGATCCCGCCCGCGCTGCGCCAGTACGCGCGCCTCGACAAGCACGTCGTGCTGGTCGGGCAGGGGCGCAAGTTCGAGTTGTGGGACGAGGCCGCCTGGCAGCAGGCGACCGCGCAGGCGATCGCCTTTCCGGCGAACGGGTTGCCGCCCGAGCTCGACGGCTTCAGCCTCTGATGACCGATGCCGGACACGTTCCCGTCCTCCTCGAAGCCGCGGTCGACGCGCTGGTGCACGATGCCGACGGCACGTACGTCGACGGGACCTTCGGCCGGGGCGGCCACACGCGCGCGATCCTCGGACGGCTCTCGCCGCGCGGCCGCCTCGTCGGGGTCGACCGCGATCCTGCGGCGGAGGACGCTGCGCGTGCGCTCGACGATCCGCGCTTCGCGTTCCGCCGCGCGTGGTTCTCCGAGATTCCGGGTGTGCTGGACACGCTCGGCA
>CAYQAF010000241.1:0-4357 GCA_964415375.1 uncultured Alcaligenaceae bacterium | reverse complement strand
CCTTGGGCTTGCGCATCGCGGTGCTGCGAGCGGACTGGACCTGCAGTGCCATCGGCGTCCCGAAATTGGCGAAGTCGTCAGGAAAATTTAACAGACTCGTCAAATCACGGCAAGGCCAGCGGCTGCTGCGGCGCAACATCGCGGCGGCCGTCAGTACGAGACCCGCGCGACCGCCCGCAGCTCGTCGGGCGTCGCCGTGCCGAAGCCGAAGAACTCGAGGTAGGCCGGGATCATCTCGAACAGCATGTCGGTGCCGACCTGGAAGCGGCAGCCGCGGGCCCGGGCAGCCGCGAGCAGCGGGGTGATCTCCTGCTTCATCACCACCTCGCCCACGAACGTCCGCGGCTCGAGCCGCGACGCGTCGAAGGGCAGCGGGTCGCCCGGCTTCATGCCGAGCGGCGTGCCGTTGACCACCAGGTCGTAGCCCGCGGGATCGCTCGACCGGATGTCGACCGCGATGCGCGGGTAGTGCTCGCGCAGGCGCGCCGCAAGGCCCTCGGCGGAGGCTGCATCGATGTCGTGCAGCGCAATGCCTGCGGGGCCTTCGGCGGCCAGCGACGCCGCGATCGCCGAGCCGACGCCGCCGGTGCCCACGACCAGGCAACGCGCCCCGCGAACCTCGAAGCCCTTGCGCGCGATGCCGCGCACGAAGCCCGTGCCGTCGAACATGTCGCCGACCAGCCGGCCGTCGGGACCGAGCAGCAGCGCGTTACACGAGCCTGCGATCCTGACGGCGACGCTCGGCTCGTCGAGGTAGTCGACGACGGTCACCTTGTGCGGCATCGTCACCAGCGCGCCGTGCAGGTTCGTGAACTTCCTCAGCGCCGCGAGCGCGGCCGGGAAGTCGTCGGCCTTCACCCCCATCGGCACGACGACGGCGTCGATCCCCTTGCTCTCGAACCATGGGTTGTAGATCAGGGGCGCCTTGAACGACTCGGTCGGGTAGCCGACGTGGGCGATGAGCCTTGTCTTGCCGGAGATCATGGGAACCTGGCTGCGGATGAGCGGAATCGAGGAAGCCGTGGGCCGGAGCGGCCGTGTCGGCGAGGGCGCCGTCAGAGCATCTCGCCGCCGCGCGCTCGTCGGACGATGTCGAACACCGTGACGAGATCGCCGATCGGGATCTGCCCCGGCGCCGACGCGGACTCGGCGACGGCGAAACTGAGCCACGACCCGAACAGGCCACCGACCAGTCGCGAGGCCACGCCGAGCGGGCCGACGGCCATGCTGATCAGCGGAATGCGCGCCCGGTCGTCGGCCTGCTCGGTCGCCGCCAGCAGCGTCAATACGTCCCTGCGGCTGCGCGGCATCACCTGCAGCATCGCCACGTCGGCGCCGAGCCGCTCGGCCTCCAGCACGCGGTCGATCAGGTACTCGAGCCCGGGCGTGTAGGCGAGGTTGTGGTACGACAGGATCAGGCGGACGCCGTGCCGCCGCGTCGTCTCGCGCACGCGGCGCACGTGCTCCGGATCGTTGTCCATCTCGAAGTCGGCGAAGTCGACGAACCCGCTGGCCGCCACCGTCTCGTGGAGCGCGACGACGGCCTCCCTGGCAAGTGCGATGCGCTCACCCCCGCCGCCCTCCGCGCGGCAGGTGAAGATGACGGGACGCTTGCCGACGACCTCCCGCAATGCCCGGGCCGCCTCGATCACCGCGCCCGCGTCGCCGATCGCGTCGAAGAAGTCGACGCGCCACTCGACCAGGTCGGGTTTCTGCTTCAGCACCCGGGTCGCTTCCGCGAGCAGCCGCTCGCGCGTGCGGCCGACCAGCGGTGCGCACAAGAGTGGAGTGTCCCCACCCAGCTTCCTGCCGCGCGCATCGACCGCCTTGATCTGCTTCTTCATGCTGTCGCTCCAGTCACGTGGTCGCGGCCGCGCGCCGGGCTTCGCTCGCCGGCCGTCCCGGCCCGCCTCCATCGCGGGCGCCACCCTCCTGCGCGTGCTCGGCGAGGTAGGCCTTCAGCGATTCCAGGCACCGCGTCGCGTGCTCCGCATAGCCGAGCTCCTCGTGCAGCTCCTTGTTGGGCAGCTCGATCGAGTACGGGCAGGGCGGGATGTGCGCGAGAATGCTGGCGACGTCGATCCCGCCCTTGCCGACGTAGAGCCGCCCCTCGCGCATGATGCGGATCATCTCCGCACGCTCGGTCGGGATCTCCGCCGATGCGTCGCACAGTTGGGCGAAGTGGAACCACTCGGGCGGCAGTCCGTCGAGGTCGGCCGGGTTGTCGCGGGCGCGGTGGAAGTGGTGCGTGTCGATCATCAGGCCCGCGTTGGGCCGGTTGACCGCGCGCAGTACATCGACCGTCATCGCCAGGTTGCTGACCGTGGCGATCGGCACGTACTCGAGGTCGACGGTGAGGCCGAAGGGCCTCGCGAGGTCGCAGATCTCGCCGAATTTCTCGATGTAGAACTCGCGCTCTCCGCCCCAGATACTGGACAGCACCGCCTTGGCGCCGACCTCGGCGGCAACCTCCATCGCCGGCAGGTACTTGGTCGGATGCAGGCCTTCGTAGACACGGGCGAGCTCGATGTCGTGAACGCGCACCCCGGTCGACGCGAGCGCCCGCTTGAACTGCCGCAGCATCTGCGGCTTCTCGGCGAGCGAGTAATCGGGCTCGCCGGGCAGCCCCATGTAGATCGGGCGGATGCTCACGTAGTCGTAGCCGGCCCGCGCCGCGATGTAGGTCATCTCCGGCGGCGGGCAACCGAGCACCGTGAGATGCGCCAGGGAAAATTCCTGTTTCATGCCGTTGTGCCTCCTAGCTCCCGCTCGCCTTCGCGCCTCAGCCGCCGGTCGCCACGTGGTGAACCTTCTTGCCCGGCGAGTAGATGTCCATGATGTTCCAGTGGCCGGCGGTGGGCACCGGCTCGTTCTTCATGTAGACGTCGATGACGACGGGCTTCTTCGACTTGATCGCCTTGGCGAGCGCGGGCTTCAACTCGGCGGCCGACGCGACCTTGATGCCCTCGACACCGTAGGCGCGGGCAATCGCCGCGTAGTCGGGCGACCAGGTCCTGCCGTCCTTCTCGAACACGGTGGCGAACGTCGTGCCGTAGTGGGCCGCCTCGAGGCCGGCGATCGTGCCGAACGCGTGGTTGTTCATGATCAGCCACACGACCGCGATGTCCTCCTCGAACGCCGTGGCGAGCGGCGCCGGGTTCTGGCCGAAGCCGCCGTCGCCGATCAGCGCCACGACGACGCGGTCGGGCAGCGCGACCTTGGCGCCGAGCGCCGCCGGCGAGCCGAAGCCCATCGTCGCGAAGCCGCCCGGCGTGAAGATGGTGCCCGGCGTGTAGATCGGGAACTGCTGGCCGACGCCGTTCTTGTTCCAGCCGACGTCGGTGCACAGGATCGCGTCGCGCGGCAGCACCTCGCGCAGGTCGGCGAGGATGCGCTCGGGGCGCATCGGCCACGCGTCGCTCCGCATCGCCTTGCGGTTGCCGTCGACGAACTTCTTGCGGTTGGCGGCCATCTCGGCAACGAGCTTGTCGCGCTTGACACCCTTCGGGGCGATGCGGCGGGCGACGCGAACGAGGACCTTCAGCGCCTCCTTGAGATCCGCAACGGCGCCGATCGCCGCCGGATAGTTGCGGCCGATCTCGGCCGGATCGATGTCGATGTGGATCAGCTTGGTCGGCGGGAAGCGGAACGTGTACTTGCCCTCCCACGAGCTGCAGTCGGCCTCGGAGAAGCGCGTGCCGAGTGCGAGTATCCAGTCGGCGCCCTTGCACTTGTCGTTGATGAACTTCGTGCCCCAGAAGCCGGTCATGCCGAGGATCAGCGGGTGGTCGTCGGGCAGCGCGCCCTTGCCCATCAGCGTGTGCGCGACCGGCAGCGACAGGTGCTCGGCGAGCTCGCGCATCTCGGTCGCCGCATCGGCGAGCAGGATGCCGCCGCCGACGTAGAGCAGCGGCGTCTTCGCGGCGAGCAGCTGGCGGATGATCTTCTCCGCGATCTCGTCGCCCAGCGACGGCTTGTGCAGCGCCTTGGCGTTGGCGAGGACGCGCTTCCACAGCGCGACGTCGATCTCCTTGGAGAAGATGTCCATCGGTACGTCGACCAGCACCGGTCCCGGGCGGCCGCTCTCGGCAAGCGTGAACGCCTTTTCGATGATCTCCGGAAAGAGGTGCGGCGAGTCCACGCGCCAGGCGCGCTTGACGAACGGCCGATAGATCTCGTACTGCGACGCGTCGGCGTGCAGGTTCACCTCCTGGTGCGGATGCTTGCCGTAGTAGTGGCTCGGCACGTCGCCGGCGATCACCACCATCGGGATCGAGTCGAGCGCGGCGTTCGCCACGCCGGTCGCCGCGTTGGTGAGGCCGGGGGAGAGGTGCGACAGCACGACCGACGCCTTCCC
>CAYQAF010000240.1:0-4362 GCA_964415375.1 uncultured Alcaligenaceae bacterium | reverse complement strand
ACTACACCTACATGGACTCGGAGAACCGGTCGCGTGGCGCCGGCACGACGACGCTGCAGAACCGGCCCGAGCACAAATTCGCGGTGCGGGTCGATTACGCGCTCACGCCGGCGATTCGGATCGGCGGCAACTACCTCTACGCGGCTGACAGCTATGCGTTGTCGCGCACGACGCCGACGACGACACGGGAGGTCGGTGACTACGGCGTGCTCGACCTGGACGCGTCGATCGAGCTGCTGCAGGGGAGCGTGCGGGCGTATGCGCGCATTCGCAATGCGCTCGACGAGGACTACGCAGAATCCTACGGTTTCCCGCAGCCGGGTCGCGCCTACGTGCTCGGAGCCGAGTTCCGGCTCTGAGCGCCGCGGGAGGACGCTAGCTACGCAGGCGGCGCTCGGTCGCGCGCCACACGAGCACCGCTGCGAGTGCGCCGAGGAAGCCGAACATCAGGTGCGTCAAGATCGGGTAGACCGGTCCGGCGCGCAGCGAGCCGAACGGCATGCCGAACAACTGGTTCGCCACCACCCGCACGACCGGCTTGGCGGCGAAGGCGACCGCCGCGACCAGCGGCAGGAACAGCAGGGCCTGGCTGACGAGGCGCGGCCAGAGCCGGTAGCCGGCATCGAGGACGATGCCGGGCAGCACGTAGAACAGCGGCATCAGCACGCCGTGGTCTGCGCCCACGAACGGTGCAGCGACCGCGGCGCTGGCGCCGACCAGCGTGGCCGACCACGGGTTCGTGCAGCTGAGGCGCCCGAACACGAGCAGCGCCATGGCCTCGAGACCGTGATGACCGGGTAACTGCAGCGGCCAGCGGAAGGCCTGCTCGAGCAGCACGATCGCAACGCCCAGCGAGACCAGGAACGCCGCCCGGCCCGCCGTCAGCGGACCGACCAGGTCAATAACGCCGAATAGCTTCCTTGGAGAGGATTCGCCAGCCGCTACGCTCATTGTCGCCCTCACATTCCTCGGCCAACAGCACCGCCCGGCCATGCAACAGCACCGGACGAGGCCAGGGATCCACCATCACTTCGGCCTCGGGCGGCAGTGGCCGCCCGTCGATTGATTCCACGGATTCTATTCCAGTCGTCGCCAGCAGTGTGCCTGCCTTCGAGCTGCCGGTGAGCTCGCGGACCCCCTCGAGCCAGATGAACCGGCCGTCGTGCCCGCCGCGTCGCAAGCCGGTGGCCGCCAGCGCGCCGATCACGCCCATGTGGTCGCCGGTGACGCCTTCGAGATGGGCGCCGTGGCGTCCGGCGAGCGCCCGGGCCTGCTCGCGCGTCAGCACGCGCTCTTTCGCATGGCGCCCGAACTCGACCATCTCTTGCGGGATGCCGTCGAACGGCACCAGGCACAATCCGGCATCCGACCCGTCGGCGCTCTCGGTCGCGAGGTAGTCCCGGCAGAAATCACGCAGGTCGCCCATCCGCGTCGCGTCGAGATCGACGTCGAGGCAAGCCGAACTGTTGTGGGACGTGTACGGGATCGACGGGTGCACGAACAGCTGGTGCCGGGTGATGCCGCGAACCTTGCCGAGCCCGGCGTCGGCCAGCCGTCCGCCGAGCTGTCGGGCGCGAAAGCCCGTGCCGCGGCTCTCGAGGTTGTCGGTATCGTCGATGCCGATCAGGCAGCGCATGCGTGGTCCCCCGGCGAAAGGCCGCCGCTTGGTGCCTGCAGGGTACACCGCAAGCATGAAGCCTAAAAGCGAAGGGCGCCGAAGCGCCCCTCGCATCCCCCCCGATTGCCTCTCGCGTCAGGTCTGCGCCGCCGCGGATCGCCCTGGGGCGTCATGCGCCGGGCGCTGGTGGCCTTGCTGCACCTCGTCAAGCCAGACGCTGTGATGCTGCCGCGCCCAGCCCTCGTCCACTTCGCCGCTGACCATGCCCTCGAGCGCACCCTCGCTGCCGAGCGTGCCGAGGTAGATGTGCGCGATCACGGCCGTCGTCAGGATCAGTGAGCTCACGCCGTGGACGATATTCGCCGTCTGCATCGCCGACCGCTCGAAGCCGAAGTTCGGGAACAGCAGGTAGAAACCGGAAACGACCAGCGCCGTGCCGCCGAACACCAGCACCCAGAAGTAGGCCTTCTCGCCGGCGTTCGCAAAGCCGGCCGGAGGATGGCTGTTGCTGAAATAGCCTCCCGCTTGCTTGAACCACTCGCGGTCATAAGAGGTGGGGATGTTGTGGTGGACCCACTTGAGCACCATCACGATCAAGCCCGCCGTGAAGGCGAGTGCGAGGTAGTCGTGGATGGGCTTGGCGATGGCGGCCCACGCAGCGAAGCCTTCCTTGCCGAGGATCGGGATCAGCACCGATCGCCCCCAGAGCAGGCTCAGGCCCGTGATGGCCAGGATGATGAACAGCACGGCCGTGTACCAGTGCAGCACCCGGTCGGACACGGCCCAGCGCAGCACCTTGCGTCCCGTGCGGTGCTCGAGTTTCGCGCCGCCCTTGACCAGGTGATAGGCGAGCAGTGCGAGGATCATGCCGACGACCATGATCGCGCCCAGGATCATGACCGGGCCGTTGCGCACTTCGCGCCAGGTTTCACCGCCGCTCTGGATCAGCACGCCAGTCTCCTGGCCGCGGACGGTCGTGTAGCCCTGTTCGGCGCTACGGACATCCCGCCAGTACTCCGAGCGCGGGTTCTTGCCGTCCGCCTGCGCCTGCTCTGTGCTCTCCTGCGCCTGGACTGCCGACGTCCAGATGTACGCGGTCAGCGGCAGCAGCATGGCGCCGGCCGCGATCAGGACGATGCTCCAGAGCATCACCCGCAGATGCCTCGCCCGGCTGCCGTTCACGCTTCGTGGCTCGCTCATTCGTGGTCTCCCGTTTGGCCTGGCGCCGCGCTCGTCAGCGGTCGGCCTGGCTCTTCGTCAAGCGCTCCTGCAGCTGCGCCTTGTGCTCGGCTGTCGCGTGCATCTTCACCAGGGGATCCTTCGACCCCTTGTAGACGCCCGGCTCGTAGACGGTCACGTCCGTCGCGCGGTTGCAACCGGTCGCGAGCACCGCCAGCAGCGCCAGCGAACCCACTTTCAACATGATGCGCGGTTTCACACGTCCTCCTGGTACGCCGTCAACCAGCCCCAGCTCTGCGGCCTGGTGCTGCGCTTCATCACGCGCTCCCGGTAGATGTCCGCGACCATGTCGCCGTCGCCGGCGAGCAGCGCCTTGGTCGAGCACATCTCGGCGCACAGTGGCAGCTTGCCTTCGGCGATGCGGTTGCGGCCGTATTTCTGCCGCTCCTCCTCCGAGTTGTCCTTGCCCTCGGGGCCGCCGGCGCAGAACGTGCACTTGTCCATCTTGCCGCGCACGCCGAAGGCTTCCTTCTGCGGGTACTGCGGCGCGCCGAACGGGCACGCGTAGAAGCAGTAGCCGCAGCCGATGCAGAGGTCCTTGTCGTGCAGCACGATGCCGTCGTCGGTGGTGTAGAAGCAGTCCACCGGGCAGACGGCGGCACACGGCGCGTCGGTGCAATGCATGCAGGCGACCGAGATCGAGCGCTCGCCGGGCACGCCGTCCTCGAGCGTGACGACGCGCCGGCGGTTCACGCCCCACGGCACCTCGTGCTCGTTCTTGCAGGCGGTCACGCAGCCGTTGCACTCGATGCAGCGCTCGGAATCGCACAGGAACTTCATTCGAGCCATGATCGGTGTCCTCTTAAGCCGGCGTGATCTTGCAGAGCGATGCCTTGGTTTCCTGCATCGCGGTGACGGAGTCGTACCCGTAGGTGAACGCGTTGTTGGCGGGCTCGCCCCGAACCCAGGGCGCGGTGCCCTCCGGGTACTTGCCTTCGAGGTCCTTGCCGTCGAACCAGCCGCCGAAGTGGTACGGCGTGAACACGACGCCCCTGGCGACGCGCCGCGTGAGCATGGCCTTGACCTTGATCCGGCCGCCCTCCGGGCCCTCGAGCCAGATCCACTGGCCGTCCTTGATGCCGAGGTCGTTCGCGTCGCCGGGGTTGATCTCCGCGAACATGTCCTGCTGCAGCTCCGCGAGCCACTTGTTGGAGCGCGTTTCCTCGCCGCCGCCCTCGTACTCGACCAGGCGGCCGCTGGTGTGGATCAGCGGATAGTCCTTCGAGTAGTCCTTGGCCTGGATCGACATGTACCGCGTGGGCAGGCGCCAGAAGCGCTTGCGATCCTCGTAGGTCGGGTACTTCGCCACGAGGTCGTGCCGCGAGGTGTACAGGGGCTCGCGGTGGATCGGCACCGGGTCCGGGAAGTTCCAGACGATGCAGCGCGCCTTACCGTTGCCGTAAGGTGCGCAGCCGTGCTTGATCGCCACCCGCTGGATGCCGCCCGACATGTCGGTCTTCCAGTTCTTGCCCTCGGCCGCGACCTTTTCCTCGGCCGTGAGGTCG
>CAYQAF010000239.1:0-4363 GCA_964415375.1 uncultured Alcaligenaceae bacterium | reverse complement strand
CTGCAGCACGACGGCCGCGCAGCCGTCGCCGAACAGCACGGAGACGTTGCGGTTGTCCCAGTCCATGAACGGCGAGATGGTCTCGACGCCGACGACGAGCGCGTTCTTCACGGTGCCCGCGCGGATCAGCGCGCTGGCGGTCGAGAGCCCGTAGAGGAAGCTCGTGCACGCGGTGTTGACGTCCATCGCGCCGGCGTTCCACGCGCCGAGCCGGAACTGCAGCCCCGAGGCGGTGTTGGGCACCGCTTCCTCGCTGCTGCAGCTGCCGTAGACGATCAGGTCGAGGTCGGTGGCCGCGAGGCCCGCGCAGGCGAGCGCACGCCGTCCCGCGACGTAGGAGAGCTCCGAGCCGATGACGTGGGTGACGCGGCGCTCGCGAATGCCGGTGCGCTGGACGATCCAGGCGTCGTCGGTGTCGAGAAACGTCGCCAGGTCGGCGTTGGAGAGCACGGCGGGGGGCATGGCCTTGCCCCAGCCCGTGATCGCAGCGTTGGTCATGCAGGTTCCCCTGGGCGCGCGTTCTGGTTGTCGAGCGCCACGGATGATGCGGCGCCACGTGCGGCTGGTCGCGAATTCTACGGGAACCGCGCGGCCTGCCGGTTTCTGGGCGGGGCCTAGCTGCGTCCGCCGAACGCGGCGGCGACGCACTCCTTGCGCTCGAGGCTGCCCGCCTGCCCCTTGCGGCTGCAGGCGATCGCCGCCTCGTACTGCCTGCCGAGCGCCGTGCTGGTCGGTGCCTTGCCGGGATCCTGCGCGCGGGTCATGCACATGCGCGCATACGCGATCGCGGCGCTGTCGTGGTCGAGGTCGCCCAGCCCGGCGGCCATCGCGGTGACGGTCTCGACGATGGCCTGCAGCCGCGCACGATCGGCCGTGGCCAGGGCGTCGCCGTGCGCGCGCATCAGCGCCGCGATGGTCTCCGGCTCGGACCGCGTCCGGCGGTAGAGCCCGTTGGCGTCCTGGAACAGCCCGCCCGACAGTGCACACTGGCGGGCGGCGTCGGTGCCGCCCTCGAGCCACGCCTGCAGAGCCGCGAGCTCGGGGTGCGTCCTCGCGTCGATCCGCGGCGGCGGGCTCGACGCCCGGGTCTGCGCCGCGGCCGGGGCGAGCCCCACCGCCAGCGCTACTGCGGCGCAAGCGAGGAGCGTACTCGGGAGCTTCATCAGCCTTTCTTCGCCTTCGTCTTCGAACTGCTTGCCCGCGAAGGAGCAGTCGGCGGCGGCTCCTTCGACTGGTCGCCGATGACGGTCTTCAAGGGGCAGACGCGAAACGCGGGGCACTTCCTGCATCCGACGACGACGGCAATGGGGCAGAGCGTCATGGCGCGTTTCCTCTCCGGGTCGAAACCGCCGATGCTACGCCGGTTCGCACTTGCGCGTCGCGCCGCCGGCGCGCCCGGCGGATCGCGAGTGCGTAAGCGACGACATTGACGGCGACCACGAACGCGCCGATCCAGCGCTGATGCGCCGGCGTGAGGCCGGCGGGATAGAGGATCGGGATCAGGTAGTGCTCGATGAAGCCGCCCTCGTAGCCGGTCTCGCCGGCGCGGTGCCTGAGCTCGTTCTCGAGCGGCGTCAGCGGGCAGATCGTGGCGGTGAGCTCCGCCCACGCGCCCCACACCGCCGCGGGTACGTGCAGCCAGGCGATGCGCGGCCAGTGAATCGCGAGGAAGCCGCCGACGACCACGAACACGACGAACGCGAGGTGCACGAGCACGACCACGTCGGCGGCGAGGCGCGCGCTCACTGGACTGCCCTTCGCGCTGCGCGCTCCGGGCCTGATTCGCCCTCGGGGCGGCCCTTCGGGCTCATCGTCGGAGGCCGACGGCAGTCATCGCTGCCGCCGCGCGGGCTTGGCCGACATTGCCGCGGTGGCTGCCGCACAGCGCGACTGCCACAGCGCGTCGAGCGCCTCGGCGAGCGGCCCCGGCACGCGCACGCCCGACTGGCGAATGCCCCAGCGGAAGCCCGCGAACGGCGATTGCGCGAGGTCGTCGAACGTGACGATCGGCATCTCGAACAGCGCATCGAGGCGCAGCATCACGTAGCCGGTCGTCGCACCGGCAGCGGCCTTGTCCTTGCGCCAGTGCCTGCGCTCGACCGGCGCGGTCATCACCGTGCCGGCACCGAACAGGCCCTTCGGCGGCACGCCCAGCCGCACGAGAAACGCCCGGCTGCCCGGCTCGAGGTTGCGCGTGCGGCCCGCACTCCAATCGGTGTCGAGATGGCCGCGCTTCGCGAGCGCGCGGATGTCCTCCCGCAGCTCCGGCCAGTTCCACAGCGCCGGATTCCAGGCGAAGAGGTGCGTGTCGACGAGCATCGCCGGCCATTGTGGCCCTGCGCGAAGCGCGTGGGCAAGGCGCGCCAGCGCGGATCGATGCTAGAGTGCGTCGCCGTGTCGTCCCGTACCCTGCTTGCCCTCTTCGCATCGGCCACGCTTGCTGGCTGCGCGACGCCGCCGAAGCCTGCGGTGGTCTCTGCCCCTGCGCCTGCACCGGCTGCGCCGGCGCCAACGACGCCATCGTCGAAGTATTACAGCGACGACGGACCGCCGCTCGCCGTGACGATCGACCTCGATGCGGTGCCCAACGCGGTGCCGAAGCACGAGCCGCTGCACCGCTTCGCCAACCGGCCGTACACGGTACTCGGGCGCGACTACGTGCCCGCGACCTCGCCGCGGCCGTACCGCGAGCGCGGCGTGGCGAGCTGGTACGGGCGCAAGTTCCATGGCCAGAAGACCTCGATCGGCGAGGTCTATGACATGTTCGCGATGACCGCGGCGCACCCGACGCTGCCGCTGCCGTCCTACGCCAGGGTGACGAGCGTGGCGAGCGGCAAGAGCGTGGTGGTGCGGGTCAACGATCGCGGGCCGTTCCTGCACGGCCGCGTCATTGACCTGTCGTTCGCGGCCGCGCACCGGCTCGGCATCGCCCAGAAGGGCAGCGGAGAGGTCGAGGTCGAGGCGATCCTGACGACCGAGACGTACGCCGCCACTGCGCCGCTGCCTCCGGTGGCGCCGGCCGTCGCGAGCGGCCCGCGCCAGGCCATGCTGCCGCCGGTCGCGGAGCCGGCCGCCGCGGACGCGAAGGAGGGCTTTGTCGTGCAGCTCGGCGCGTTCGCCAATCACGCCAACGCGCAGGTGTTTCTCGCCCACGTGCAGAACCAGATGGCAGCGGCCGAGGTCGAACCCCGCGTGCGGCAGCAGAAGGGGCTGTGGCGCGTGTACGTCGGACCGTATGCGAATCGCGACGACGCGCGCCGCGCAGCGGCACGCATCGCCGAGGCGTTCGGGGTGCCGACGTCGGTCACCGTACACTGAAGCAGCTCGGCGGAATTCGCGGAGCTTCCCGATTTGCGCGCCGCGCGAACCCCGCGCGTGATATGACAACGTTATAATCCGCAAGACCGCTGCGGTCCGTGTGCGATTCGGTGTCGTCCGATGGCGACATTCACGCGGACGCGTTGCAGCGGCCCTCCCGCCGATGCGAAGCCTCCTCCGGACCTTTCTCCTCCTCCTCTCCTTCACGCTCCTGCCTGCGCTGCCGGCGCGGGCGCAGTTGACGATCGAAATCGTCGGCGGCGCCGGGACGACGATCCCCATCTCGATCGTCCCGTTCGAGAGCGAGGCCACCTGGCCGCTCGGCATCACCGGCATCGTCGGCGCCGATCTGGCCCGCTCGGGCCTGTTTCGCCTGGTCGACTATGCCGGCA
The DNA here is from genome assembly GCA_964415375.1 of uncultured Alcaligenaceae bacterium. Lineage (GTDB taxonomy): Bacteria > Pseudomonadota > Gammaproteobacteria > Burkholderiales > Casimicrobiaceae > VBCG01. Next base: position 653 of record CAYQAF010000239.1, on the reverse strand, counting down.
TCACGCCCCGGCCGGCGCGGCCCGAGGAAGTGCGGGTCGCCGACTGGCGTGCGCGCGGCGCGGATGCGGTCGTGGTGGGGTCGATGCGCGCCCTCCAGGACGGGCGGGTCGAGGTGCGCTTCGCGCTGGTCGACGCGACCAAGGCGTCGGTGCTTGCGAGCCAGGTCTACACGGTGATGCCCGCGCAGTTCCGCGCTACCGCGCACCGCATCGCCGACGTGATCTACGAGAAGCTGACCGGCGCGCCGGGCGTGTTCTCGACGCGCATTGCCTACATCACCAAGCAGGGTTCGCGCTTCTCGCTGCAGGTCGCCGACGCCGACGGCCACGAGCCGCAGACGATCGTCTCGTCGAACGAGCCGATCCTGTCGCCGCGCTGGGCGCCTGACGGCTCGCGCATCGCCTACGTGTCGCTCGAGCAGAAGAAGCCGGTGGTCTACGTGCAGTCGCTCGCCACGGGTGGACGGCAGGCGGTCGCGAACTTCCGCGGCAGCAACAGCGCGCCCGCCTGGTCGCCGGATGGCCGCACGCTGGCCGTCACGCTGACCCGCGACGGCGGCTCGCAGCTCTACCTGATGAACGCCGACGGCGGCAACGTGCGCCGCGTCACGCAAAGCGCCGCGATCGACACCGAGGCGTACTTCATGCCCGAT
>CAYQAF010000238.1:0-4364 GCA_964415375.1 uncultured Alcaligenaceae bacterium | reverse complement strand
CGCTCGACTATGGCCTCGTCACTGCCCGGACGAACCTGCTGGTGGTGCACGAGCGCGCCGAGGGCGAGAAGGCGCAAGACCTGCCCGAGCTCGCCAGGGTCGCGCAGATGCACGCGGCGGGGTGGCACGGGGTGGGGTCCGTGCACGAAGCGTGTTCAATGCACGTCAGCGCCTGCATGATTGACGCATCGGCCGACATCAGCTTCGACAGGATGGACCTGCCGACAGGCGTGCGTCGGCGGTCGTCATCCGCTGTTTCCGAACGCGCGGTCCGCGACTTCGCCGACCTCGGTGAATCGATTCCGGACTTTCCGGGCGCCGACAGGGCAACGCCGGATCGCGAGTCTTCGAAGTCGCTCGATCGGTTCCTTGTCGCGATCGAGGGCGCGGGGTCGGGGCATCTCCCGGTAACGTTGGAAGACCTCGCAGGAGCGGGCTTGCCATCGGCACTATTGGACGAGCTTCGCGCGCTGGTCGCTGCCGGGTACGCCGAGGCCGACGTCGTTCGCGCGTTGTGCGAGGCGCTCGAGGGCCTGGTGGCCGACGGTACGATCGGTGCACCGGTCTCGCGTCAGTTCCTCCGCGCGCTGCGCAGGCAGTTCGGCAATCCGGACGAGTGCCGCGAATTGCGGGGCAAGGTGAAGATGGGAACGGTGGCTGCACTCGCCGCGAGCGTTGCCTGATCGGTCGTGGGAATACCGCCGGCCGCGTTTGCGGTCGGCGGTCGTCGATCTGCGATCCCGGGCAATCGCTGTTCGCGGAAGAGATGTTTTCGTCGGCACTCGACCGTCGGCGAAGGGACCGTAAATATGGTAATATGGGTCGATGAAGACGACCGTTGAAATTCCGGACCCGCTCTTCCGCAGGGCCAAGTCGAAAGCCGCGGAGCGTGGACAATCGTTGAAGGAATTCATGACCGAGGCCCTGCAGGAGAAGCTCGTTCGGACCGCCGGTGACGTGCGTGGCGGCGAGCCCCCGTGGATGCAGGGGTTCGGCAAGCTGCGCCGCTTGCGCAAGGAGACGACTCGCATCCAGGATCGCATCGACGAGGCATTCGAGGTGATCGAACCCGAGGACCGGGGGTGATTCTCGACACCAACGCGCTATCGGCGTTCGCGAACGGCGAGGCGGCCGTCGGTGGCGTACTGCGCATGCAGCCGCGCGCGGCGATTCCGGTCATCGTGCTCGGTGAGTTCCGATACGGCATTGCCGGATCCCGGCACAAAACCGAGTACGAGGCATGGCTGAATGCCACGCTGCCCGTGTTCGACGTGCTGGCGGTCGACGAGGAAACAGCACATGCCTACGCCGAGCTCCGTGTAGCGCTGAAGCGGTCCGGCCGGCCGATCCCGGCCAACGACGCCTGGATTGCCGCGCTCGCACTTCAGCATGGGCTGCCCGTGCTCACTCGCGACGAGCACTTCGATGCCGTTCCGGGCCTCGAGCGCCGGGATTGGTGACGCGTAGCAGGTCGTCGGCCCCACGAAGCGAAAGCCCCGGCGCTTCAGGTTCTTCGACAGGGCCGCGGACGCCGGCGAGGTCGCGATCGTGCGCAGGACGGACTCGGTTAGCCGACGCGGCCGCTCGGCGGCGTTCGGCCCGAAGCGCCTCACGTAGGCCGCGAGCGAGCCTTCCCGCCAGGAGTTCCTGTAGTGCGACACGCAGGCGGTGGCAAGAGCCACCTCGAGTCGTGCTTCCGGGAACACGAAGCATCCGGCGGAGCGACTATCGCAGCGCTTGGTTGAATTCGGCGACCGTGACGCCCGCCTTCCGGGTCGGAAATCAGTACGGCCGTGAGCACCACGATCGGGACCTCGTGCTGAGGGAGGCCCGTATTGTCGCTTCGCAGCACTCGCCGAGCCAAAGGCGATCTGTCCACCCTGGTGAACGTCCTGAGGGGCAGTGCATGAGACGAACGTCTGCCAGCGCGATGCCCAGATCCGTCCGCCGCGCGTAATCAGTGCGAGACCCGGCACCTGGCCCGACGATGCCGAAGATCGCCGCGCCCGGGTTGGCGGGTTTGCGGCTACTTGCGGCGTTGGCCGTTCGACTGCTTCGACCGCGCGTTTCCGGCCCACGCCTCGCGCGGGTTCAGCCACTGCAGCGCGCGTTCCGGATAAAGCTCGAAGTAGACGGACGCACCTGCGTAGGCGAGGACGACCAGCGCGCCGCCGAAGCGCGGACCGAACAGCGCGGCGAAACCGGTCATCGCGACCACCAGAACGACCATCCAGCGGCCGACCACGAACGCGGCACGGTGCTTGAGTACGTGCTCGTCATCGTCGCGGGCGAGCAGGTCGCGATGGGCCTGGATGCATCCGTATATCGACCCCGCGGCCTGCACGGCAAGGCCGGTGACGAAGGCTCGGTCGGCGAACGCGGGCTCTATCGACCAATCGAATTGCGCGAGCAGGATGAACAGCGGCACGCCGAGCGGCAGGCCGATCAGCACCGCTGCCAGCAGCGAGCCCGCGCCGCCACGCACCCAGTCGAGCGGCCCGTTGATCGGCTTGCCTCGCTCGCCCGGCTTGCCGAGGCCCGTGACGTGCCGCGCGATCAACAGCACCACGACGGCGAGGCCGAGGATCGTGTCGAGAAAGTAGAGGATCAGCAGGTCCGGTGCCGACCACCCGAGCAGGAGCACGCCCGCGACCGGCACCAGGTTGCGCGACACGAGCGAGGCGATGCGCGGAAGCGTGACGATGGAGTCCATGAGGAAAGCGGCCTTGCCGCGACTTAGCTCGGCACGCGAAACGCCGTCCGCGCCGCTGTCACCCGCTCGCGCACCACGCAGCCTTCGACGTGGTCGTTGACGAGCCCCATCGCCTGCATGAACGCGTAGCAGGTCGTCGGTCCCACGAAGCGGAAGCCACGGCGCTTCAGGTCCTTCGACAGCGCTTCCGACGCGGGGGAGGTCGCCATCGTGCGCAGCACCGCTCGGGTGAGCCGCCGCGGCCGGTCGGAGGCCTTCGGCTCGAAGCGCCAGACGTAGGCCGCGAGCGAGCCTTCCTGCTCGACCAACTCGCCCGCGGCGCGGGCGTTGGCAATCGTCGCTTCGATCTTGCCCCGATGGCGCACGATGCCCGCGTCGCCGAGCAGCCGCTGCACGTCGCGCTCGTCGAACCGGGCGACGCGCGCGAAGTCGAAGCCCGCGAACGCCGTGCGGAACGCCTCGCGCTTGTTCAGGATCGTGAGCCAGGAGAGTCCCGACTGGAAGCCCTCGAGGCAGAGCTTCTCGAATAGCCGGCGATCGTCGGCGACGGGAAAGCCCCACTCGCGGTCGTGGTAGTCGACGTAGTGGTCGGGGGCGGAATCGACCCAGAAGCAGCGACGGACGGCGGGCTCGGGCATGGGATGTGGCATCGATCGAATGCTAGGATAAATCACCATGAAGAGCCTTCCACTTCTCCTCTTGTTCCTGGCGCTTCCGCTCGCGGCCGCCGACACCGGCCGCCTGTTGCGCCAGATCGAGCGCGGCAGCACCGCCGAGCGCACCTCGGCACTGCGCGACCTCGCGAAGGAGGACGCGCCGGCGGCGACCGCCAAGGCGGTCGAGTGGCTCGAGCCCAACGTCGATCCCGCGCTGCGCCGCGCAGCGGCGCGAACGCTCTGGGACCTGGGCGACAAGGCGAAGAGCGCGGAGCCGGCACTGCGTGCACGGCTCGACGACGGCGACGACGACGTCGCCTACGGCGCGGTCGGCGCGCTGTCGACGATGGGCGTGCCGAAGGCCGAGCTGCGCTCCGCGCGGCTGCGCCTCGCGCGCTCGAACGACGGCTTCATCGCGTTCTACGCGGCGCGGGCCTTGTTCCCCGACCCAGAGCTGCCGCTCGACGCGGTGATCGACGCGGCGCTTGCAGGCGTGAATCTCGTCGCCGGCGGACGGCCGTCGGACATGAAGACGCGCGACACGCTGCGCACCAACACGCGCGTCCTGCTCGAGAACGTCGCGAAGCAATCGGGGCGCACCGGCTTCGACGCGCTGATGCGCGCGTACCTGAAGGCATCGCCGCCCGGCAAGGAAGCCATCTCCTCGGCGTTCAACCACGTGCCACCCCAGCACGGCGATGCGGTACAGATCGGCGCGTTGCTGGACTCGCCGCAACCGTGGGTGCGGCGCAACGCGCTCGCCGCGCTCGTCGACTACCACGACAAGGCCGCACCCGTCGTCGACCGCATGATCCCGGGGCTGTACCCGCCGCAGGAGCCCGAGATCCGCAAGGCCACGGCCGCGGCGCTGGGTGGCGTCGGCGAGGCGCCGGCGCTCGCGGACGAACAGGCGACGCGAAGCGCATGGCGCAGCGACGTCGAGAAGCGCATCGGCCCGGCGCTCGCGCGTGCGGCGACCACCGACCCCGACCGCG
>CAYQAF010000237.1:0-4374 GCA_964415375.1 uncultured Alcaligenaceae bacterium | reverse complement strand
CGGAGATCGCCGCGTTCCTGCGGCAGCGGATCGGCGCGGCGCGGCCGTAGGCGAAACGGATCGTGCACAACGTGGGCGGACAGGGCAACTTGCGGTGGCGGGGCGCGGTCCTCGCGCTCGTGCTCGCGCTCGTGCTCGCGTGCGCGCCGCTGTCGGCCCAGGCCGGCGCCCAGGCCGAGGAAGCGCTTGCCCCGTCGGTCGCCACGGTAATGTCGCAGGCGATCTCGGACCGCCCGGTGCCACCCGATTACGCGAACCGCAACAACGTCGCGCCGTGGATCGCCGAGATGTCGGCGCGGCTCGCCACGCGCGTGCCCGACGCCGCCGAGCGCCGCGACCTCCTCGCCACCGTGCACTACGAGGCGATACGCGCCGGGCTCGACCCGCAGCTCGTGCTCGGCGTGATCCACCACGAGAGCGGCTTCAAGAAGTACGCGGTGTCGGTGGCCGACGCCCGCGGCTACATGCAGGTGATGCCGTTCTGGACGCGGCTGATCGGCAGCCCCGACCACAACCTGTTCCACCTGCGCACCAACCTGCGCTACGGCTGCGTGATCCTGCGCCACTACCTCGACCGCGAACGCGGCGACCTGTTCCGGACGCTCGGCCGCTACAACGGCAGCCTCGGACGCAGCGAGTATCCCGCCGCGGTCTCGGCGGCCATGCGTCGCTACGAGGCGCGCACGCCGTCGCTGCCGGTCTCGCTCGGCGCCTCGATCCCGCGCTGACGCGCCTGCCCGGGTGGCCGCGACCGACGCGCGCCGTACCGGCCGCTTCGCACCCTCCCCCACCGGACCGCTGCACTTCGGCTCGCTCGTCGCCGCGCTGGCGAGCGCGTGCGACGCCCGCGCCCGCGGCGCGCGCTGGCTGGTGCGCATCGAGGATGTCGACATCCCGCGCAGCGTGCCGGGAGCGGCCGACGACATCCTGCGCACGCTCTCGCGCTACGGCTTCGCCTGGGACGGGCCGGTCGAGCGCCAATCGGATCGCACGCCGCACTACACCGCGGCGCTGCGGCGACTTGTCGACGCGGGTCGCGCCTATCCGTGCGCGTGCACGCGCCGCGAGCTCGAGGACGCGCCCCTCGGTCCCGGCGGCGAGCGCATCTACCCCGGCACGTGCCGCGAAGGTGTGCCGGCGGCGCTCGCGCCACGGCCGCGACGTGCCTTTCGCGTTCGCGTCGGCGATGCGGAGGTATCGTTCGTCGATCGCCTGCAGGGCCCGCAGCGGCAGCACCTTGCCGGTGAAGTCGGCGATTTCGTCGTCAGGCGCGCGGACGGGCTCTTCGCCTACCAGCTCGCAGTCGTCGTCGACGACGCGGCGCAGCACGTCACCGACGTCGTGCGCGGTGCCGACCTCCTCGCCTCGACGCCGCGGCAGATCCACCTCGCGTGCCTCCTCGGCAGCCACGTGCCGACGTACCTGCACGTGCCGGTCGCGATCGATCGCGAGGGGCAGAAGCTGTCGAAGCAGACGCTCGCGCCGGCGCTGCCCGACGACCCGCTGCCGGCGCTACTCGCCGCCTGGCGCTTCCTCGACCAGCCGTCGCCCCCTGTCGTGCCCCGCGATGCGGCGCAATTCTGGCGCCACGCGATCGGCGCGTGGTCGCCGACGCGACTGCCGCCGGTGCCGATGCTGCCCGCGCCGGCGCTCGGCCTCTCGTAGGGGGAGCGCCGTGTCGCGGGCGTATAATCCGCCGCTTCGCGACGCGCCGCTTCGCGCACCACCGGCGCTTCGTTTCCCGCCTTCACGACCCCCCGTCTTCGCATGACCACGCTCGTCGCCGTGCGCAAGCACGATGAGATCACGATCGCCGCCGACTCGCTCACCACGTTCGGCGACATCCGCCTTGCCTCCGACTACGACCGCCGCCCGGACAAGATCCTGCAGCACGGCGACAACTACATCGGGCTGTGCGGTTCCGCGGCGCACCACCTGGTCTTCGAGAGCCTGCTCGCCGCGCACCCCGAGTACGACTTCTCCTCGCGGCTCGCGATCTTCGAGACGCTGCGCAAGATCCACCCGGTGCTGAAGGAGCAGCACTTCCTCAACCCGAAGGAAGAGGAGGACGACCCCTACGAGTCGACGCAGATCACCGCACTCGTGGCGAACCCGAGCGGCATCTTCGGCGTCTACTCGATGCGCGAGGTCTTCGAGTACTCGCGTTTCTGGGCGGCGGGCTCGGGCAAGGACGTCGCGCTGGGGGCGATGTTCGCGGTGTACGACCGCGCGAAGAGCGCGGCGGCGATCGCGAAGGTCGGCATCGATGCCGGCGCGGCGTTCGACCGCAATTCCGCGTTGCCGATGACGTTGTACACGCTGCGCGCGAAATGAGCGCCGACGCGGGCGATTCGCTGTCGCGCTTCGTCGTCGAGGGCGCCGCGGTGCGCGGCGCGCGCGTGCGCCTCGCGTCGACGTCGGCGGCGATCCTCGCCGCGCACCCGTATCCGCCGGCGCTCGCCCGGGTGCTCGGGGAGCTCTGCGCGGCCGCGACGCTGCTCGCCGCGGCGCTCAAGTTCGACGGCAGCCTGGTCGTCCAGATGGTCGGCGCGGGGCCGGTGCGGCTCCTCGTGGTCGAGTGCAACCCGGGTCCGGCGCTGCGCGCGATGGCGCAATGGGATGTGGCGCGCCTCGCGGCGCTGCCCGAGGACGCCACGCTCGCGACGCTCGCCGGCGCGCCCGGCGCGGCGCGGCTGTCAATCACGCTCGATCCGCGCGAGGGCGGGCCGATGTACCAGGGCATCGTCACGCTCGAGGCCGCGTCAGTCGCAACGATGATCGAGCACTACCTCGCCACGTCGGAGCAGGTCGCCTCGAAGCTCGTGCTCGTCGCCTCCGGCGCGGAGGTCGCCGGCGTGCTGCTGCAACGGATGCCGTCGTCGCACCACGCCGACGACGAGACGTGGGCACGGGTGTCCCGCGCGCTCGCCGACGCGGGTGCCGCCGCCGTGGTCGCCGCGGCGGCGGGCAACGAGGGTCTCGCGGCCCTCTTCCCCGACGACGACCTGCGCGTCTTCGCGCCGGTCACGCCCCGTTTCGAGTGCGGGTGCTCACGCCAGCGCGTCGAGGGCGCGCTGCGCGTTGCCGGCCGCGTCGAGATCGAGGAAGCGCTCGCTGCCGACGGGCAGGTCGAGGTGGTCTGCGAGTTCTGCGCGCGACGCTACCTGTTCTCGCCCGACCAGGCGCGGGCGCTGTTTCCCGCCGACGGCACCGCGACCGCGCCGACTCGCCATTGACTCGCGGCACCACCAACGCGACGCGTCGATGAGCCGACCCGCCGACGAAGCCGCCAGCGCCGCTGCGCGCCTGCGCATCGACAAGTGGCTGTGGGCGGCTCGCTTCTACAGGACGCGCAGCCTCGCCTCCGCGGCCGTCGAGGCCGGGCAGGTGCGGGTCGGTGGCGAGCGCGTCAAGCCGTCGCGCGCGATCCACGCGGGCGAGACGATCGAGGTGCGCAAGGCCGGCCTCGCCTGGACGGTCGAGGTCACCGGCATCGCCGATCGCCGCGGCACGGCGACCGATGCCGCGAAGCTCTACCGCGAACGCGAGGACAGCCGGGCGGCGCGCGACGAGGAAGTGGCCAGGCGCCGCGCCGCCGCCGCGAGCGCGCCGCAGCTGCCCGGCCGCCCGACCAAGCGCGACCGGCGCAAGCTCGAGGACTTCCTCGACGAACCGTGAACTCCTGCCTGCCCCGAGCGCAGGCGACCGGATCCCGCAGAGCGAGCGTTCAGGGCGCGCGATCGTCGTCGCGCGGCGGGGGAGCGATGCGGCGCAGCGCCCACGCCACCAGCAGGCAGGCGATGCCGACGAGTCCAAGGCCCGAGACGACCGTCATGCGGTTCTCGAAGGCCGCGATCGGCGCAATCGCGAGCGCCGCGCCCATCAGCACGATGCCCGCGACGCCGAACACCCGAAACAGCGTGACGAGCATGACGTCAGCCGGCGACGCCGCTGCGCGCGGTCAGCACAGCCGCAGGTTGACGAAGTCGATCAGGAATTCCGGCTGCCGGTACGCGTAGAGGACCAACAGCGCGAGCAGCGCGGCAATCGCGATCGCGATCGCGCGAAAGACCGCGGGCATCGGCAGGCGGGACGCAAACGAACGGCGCGGGATCGCCGCGCCGTCCTCGGGCAGGGCGGCTGGTTCCACCCCGCCAGTTTACCGGTTACTCAGACGCGCTGCTGGGGATCGGGCAGCATGCCGACGAGCGACACGGGGGCGAGCGGCAGCACGCCCAGCTCGCGCATCGTCGACATCACGGAGCTGAAGTCGGCGGCGGTGCGCACGCTGGCGATCGGCTTGGCGAGCAGGTTCACCGCGCGGCCGCTGACGATGAGCGGCAAGTCCGCCGGCAGCGCGGCGCGCAGGCCGCG
>CAYQAF010000236.1:0-4388 GCA_964415375.1 uncultured Alcaligenaceae bacterium | reverse complement strand
TCGCGCTGCTCCTGTCCGAGCTGCGCGGCATGCACGTCATTTCCGACGCCGTGGGTTTTGCGCTGGGGCACCCGCTGTTCGCGCCGGTGGTGATCACGGCGACATGGATCCCGGTGGAGGCGCTGTTGATGGCGGCGCTCGGCTCGACTCCCGGCAAGTGGCTGTTCGGCATCTATCTGCAGTTTGCGATTTCCGACGCCTACGCCCGCCGCGACACGCAGGCGCAGTTGACGGCCGCGCTGCGCCGCGCCTTCCGGGTCTGGTGGGAGGGCATGGCATGCGGCTTCCCGCTGCTCGCGCCGGTGCTGGTCGCGGTGGCCTACGAGAAACTCACGCAGAATCAGGAAACCGACTGGGACTTCGCGCAGGACGTCCTCGTGACCCATGGACCGCCGGGCGTGATCAAGGCGGCCACCGGCGCCTGCGGTCTCGCGGCGATGTTGTGGCTCTACGGCGTGGCATGGCACCAGCCGATGGCGGACTCGATCGACTGGGCGCGCGCGACCGTCGCAGACGCGCTGCCGAGCGCCGAGCAGATCAAGGGCAGCCTCTCCGCCGACGGCGGAACCATCGGCGGCATCAGCTTGCCGGCGATGCCCTCGATCGGCGTGCCGAGCCTGGGCGCCGCCGGTGCGCAGGTGACGGGGCCGCCGCCGGGGGCACCCATCGATGCCGACCTCGACGCGCAGTTCGCGGAGCGCAAGGCGCGCGTCGCCGCGCTGAAGAGCGAAGGGCCGCGGTTGCTGCGCTCGGGCAACTATCGGCGCGCGGCCGAGTTGTGCCGGGCGTGGGCCGAACTCGAACTCGCCAACGCCGACGCCTGGCGGTGCCTCGGCGAGGCGTTGCAGGCGCAGGGACTGCACCAGGATGCGATCAATGCCTTCCGCAAGGCGAAGCAGTTCGACCCGGCCGATCGCTCGCTGGACGCTGCGATCGACCGCTCGCAGCAGGGCATCGTCGCCGACTTCCTGAGGCGCCACGGGCGCTGACCGTCCGCGTGCGCGCGGTCGCCGGACGCGGGTTCGCCGCGAGCCCCGGCGCGATCGCGTGTCACGCGACGAGCGCGAGCCATAGCGGCAGCGTGACCGCCGCACCGATAGTGCCGGTCGAGATCAGCAGCGCGACCGGTGCGCCGGGCGCCCCCATCTGCACCGCGAGCACGTAGGCGGACGTGGCGGTCGGCACCGCCGCCATCGCCACGACGATCGTCGTTTCCATCGCGTTCAGCCCGAACAGGCGGGCGAATGCGAGCGCAAGGGCAGGCAGCGCGACGAGCTTGACGCCGTTCCACCACGCGATCGCGCGAGGGGGCAGGTCGGTGCCCCGCACGCGCAGGCCCGCGCCCACCGCGAGCAGGCCGAGCGGGAGGGCAGCGGCGGCGAGCAGTTCGACGACGCGCATCGCCACGGCGGGCCGTGGCAGCGCGAGCGCGTTCCACAGGAGGCCCGCGGCGCAGGCGAGCACCAGCGGGTTTCGAGCGAGCTCGCGTCCGATGTGCGTCGCGCGCCCGCGTGCAAGCACGGCGACCGCGGCGACGTTGACGAGCGGCACCAGCACGCCGATCAGGAGTGCGAGCCGCGCGAGCCCGGCCTCGCCGGCGACGCGTCCGGCGATGGCGATCGCGATGTAGGTGTTGAAGCGGAAGCCGCACTGGAAGCAGGCGGCAAAGACGTCGCGGGGCAGTCGGCACAGCGGCTGCCCGAGCGCCGAGAGCGCGATCCCGCCGAGGGTAAAGGCGACGCCGGTGGCGACGAAAGGCAGCGCGTCCGTGAACGTGAGCGGCGCGCTGGCGAGCGCGCGGAACAGGAGCGCGGGAAACAGCACGAAGTAGACGAGGCGCTCGACGCCGGACCAGAAACCGGCGTCGAAGCGGGCGCGGCGCGCGAGCAGCGCGCCGAACGCGATCAGCAGGAAGTCGGGAAGGACGAGGAGCGCGACGCTCAACGCGCGCCTGCCCGACCGCGGATGCGGTCGACGAGGCTCGTCGTCGAGCGGCCCGGCAGGAGCGGGATCGCCACGAAGCGCCCGCCACGCGCGATCGTCTCGGCCGCTCCCGCGGTGGTGTCGGCGGTGTAGTCGCCGCCCTTGACGAGCACGTCCGGGCGGCACGCCACGATCAGGTCGCGTGGCGTGTCGGCATCGAACGGCACGACCAGATCGACGGCCGCAAGGCCTGCGATCACGGCCATGCGGTCGTCCTGCGCGTTGTGCGGGCGATCGTCGCCCTTGCCGAGCCGGCGCGCCGACGCATCCGCATTCACCGCGACGACCAGCGATGCGCCGAGGCCACGCGCCTGCTCGAGGTACGTGACGTGGCCGCGGTGCAGGATGTCGAAGACGCCGTTGGTGAAGACGAGCGGCCGCGGCAGCGTGGCGATGCGCGCAAGGGCCGTGGCGCTCGTGGCGATCTTGCCGGGATACTTCGGTGCCGGCAACGGATCGTCGGCCATCAGTCGAGATACTCGAAGACCTTGACGACGCGCGCAACGCCCTTGGTCGACGCCGCGATGGCCGCTGCCGCGTCGGCTTCGGCACGCTTGACGATCCCCATCAGGTACACGACCTTGCGGTCGGTCACGACCTTGACGTGCGTCGCCGAGAACTTGTCGTTGGCCTCGAGGAAGCGCGTCTTGACCACCGAGGTGAGGTACGTGTCGTTGGTGCGATCGGCGAGCCCGGAGGCGGGGGCCACCTGCAGCTCGTTCTGCACGCCGCGGACGCGGTCGGTACTCCGCGCCAGCGTCGCCATGGCGTCACGGGCGGACTCGTCCGGGACCTCGCCGGTGAGCAGCACGATGCCGTTGTAGCTCGTCACCGAGACGTGTGCCTTGTCCCCGAACCGGTTGCCCGCCTCGCCGGAGATTCGGCCCTCGATGGCGGCATCGTCGAGCTGGGCGCCGGCAGAGCGGCGGTCGGTGGCGACCAGCGCCACGCTGGCGGCGCCGGCCGCGACCAGGGGCAGGCAGCCCGAGAGCGGTGTCGCGAGCGCGAGCACGGCGGCCCCGATCGTCACGGAACGTTTCATCGTCACTCCTCGAGTCAGGCTTCGTCGCCGAGCAGTGTGCGGTCGATCGCGTCGCACAGGCAGTGGATGACGAGCAGGTGCACTTCCTGGATGCGTGCCGTGCGGTCGTGGGGGACGCAGATGTGGACATCGTCGTCGCCCAGGAGTTCGCCGATGCGCCCGCCGCCACGGCCCGTCAGGGCGACGACGACCATCTCGCGCTCGCGCGCGGCGTCGATCGCCGCGACGACGTTGCCGGAGTTCCCGGAAGTCGAGATCGCCAGCAGCACGTCGCCCTTGCGCCCGAGCGCCCGCACCTGCTTCGCGAACACCTGCTCGAACGAGTAGTCGTTGGCAATCGCGGTCAGGATCGAGCTGTCGGTGGTGAGTGCGATCGCCGGGAGCTCCGGCCGCTCGCGCTCGAAGCGGCCGACCATCTCGGCCGCGAAGTGCTGCGCGTCGCCGGCCGAGCCGCCGTTGCCGCACGCGAGCACCCTGCCGTCGGCGAACAGGCACGTGGTGACGAGGCCGGCCGCGCGCGCGATCACCGGCGCGAGCAGCGGCGCGGCGTCCTGCTTCAGGCGTGCGCTCGCGGCAAAGTGCGCGAGGATGCGGGACTCGTGATCCATGCGCGCGGATTCTAGCAGGCGCTCATGCGTCGACCGACCTCCCTCGCTCCGCGATGCGCCCTTCGGGCCTGGCCTGCGGCCGCCTCGCTCAGTCGCCGATGTCCTTCACCCAGTCGATGCGGGTGGGGTCGAGGGCGTCGAGGAGCAGGGCGTCGATGCGGCACACGGGGACGCGCGGCAGCCGCGCGAGGTAGAGCTCGGCGGCCGCCCGGATCCGCGCGCGCTTGGCAGCAGTGATGCTCTCTGCGGCCCCCCCGAAGTCGCGCCGGCGTCGCAAGCGCACCTCGACGAACACGAGCGTATCGCCCTCCCGTGCGACGATGTCGATTTCGCCCAGGCGGCTGCGGACGTTGCGCGCGACGATCGCGAGCCCGCGCCCCGCGAGGAAACGCGCGGCCAGTTCCTCGGCGCGTGCGCCGTCCTGCGCTCGAGAGGCCGGGTCAGCGGGGGGCATCGGCCGGCACGACCTGCCCGCGCCGGAATTCCGCGAGCACGCCGTCGCGGGCGAAATGGCGGCCCTCGGCGAGCGTGAGCTGGCCGGTCGCGCCCGCGATCTCGAGGCGCTCCGGCACGCCGCGGACGAATGCACGCGCGACCTGGAACGCGTCGAGCCCGAGCGCGTAGAGGCGGTCGAGCAGCACGTTGCCGGTGTCTCGCCGCGGGAGCTTCGCAAGCGTCGGCACGTCCGGGGTCACGAGCCAGGGGACATCGATGAAACGCACGCCCTCGAGGTCTGCCATCGCGGCCGACTGGTG
>CAYQAF010000235.1:0-4395 GCA_964415375.1 uncultured Alcaligenaceae bacterium | reverse complement strand
GGTTCCGTGGCGGGGGTTTCGAACGCTAGCTTTCCCTCTGCCAGCCGGCGAAGGCGCCGCTGGGGACCGGCAGGGAACGGTCGGATGCGCCCAGGACCATTTCGCGGGCTTCGCTTCGGCCGCCGTCGCATCCGCGTCGAATCGCTTGCTCTGCCGCACCCGCGCATGCACGAGCGTGCGTTTGTGCTGCGCCCGCTCGCCGACCTCGCGCCCGGCGCCGTGGTCCCCGGCCATGGTCCGGCGCGGAGCCTGCTCCGGGGAGTCGCGGAGCAGCGCATCGCGCGCACGCGCACTCACGGCCCCCCACTTCCCCGGCGCCCCCGCGCATGAATCTCGACAAGTGCCGCTACATCGTCGTCGAGGGGCCGATCGGGGCGGGCAAGACGAGCCTCGCGCACGCACTCGCCCGGCACCTGCGCGCGGACGAGCTTCTCGAGCGCCCCGACGAGAACCCGTTCCTCGCGCGCTTCTACGACGACATGGCGCGCTACGCGCTCGCGGCGCAGCTCACCTTCCTGTTCCAGCGCGTCGACCAGCTGCGCGGGCTCGCGCAGCTCGACCTGTTCGCGCGTCCGACGGTGGCCGACTTCCTGTTCGACAAGGACCCGTTGTTCGCGCGGAACACGCTCTCCGACGACGAGTTCGTGCTCTACGAGAAGATCTTCCTGCACCTGAAGCCGCAGGTGCCGGTGCCGGACCTGGTCGTGTACCTGCAGGCGCCGGTCGACACGCTCGTATCCCGCGTGCATCGCCGCGGCGTCGAGTTCGAGCGACAGATGCCGGAGGCCTATCTCGCGCGCCTCGCCGACGCCTACGCGCGCTTCTTCTACTCGTACGAGGAGGCGCCGCTCCTGATCGTCAACAGCGAGCGGCTCAACTTCGTCGACAACCCCGACCACCTCGCGCTGCTCCTCGCGCGCATCGCGTCGATGAGAAGCCAGCGGGAGTTCTTCAACCTTGGCCAGCACGCCTGACGCGAAGCCCTACGGCACGCCCTCGCCCGTGCCGGCCGCGCCGTCGCGCGTGACGGTGACGACGCTCGCGAAGATGGCGGCCGAAGGCCAACGCATCGCGATGCTCACCGCCTACGATGCGAGTTTCGCCGCGCTCGCCGAGCGCGCGGGGGTCGACGTGCTGCTCGTCGGCGACTCGCTCGGCATGGTCGTGCAGGGGCATCGCACCACGCTGCCGGTGACACTCGACGACATCGTCTACCACACGCGTTGCGTCGTCGCCGGCTGCTCGCGACCGCTGGTGATCGCCGACCTGCCGTTCGGGACGTTCCAGGGCGCGCGCGAGGATGCGTTCCGCGCGAGCGTCGCCGCGCTGAAGGCGGGCGCGCAGATGGTCAAGATCGAGGGCGGCGCGTGGATCGCTCCCACGGTGGAGTACCTGACGACGCGCGGCGTGCCGGTATGCGGGCACGTCGGGCTCACGCCGCAGTCGGTGAACGTGCTGGGCGGCTACAAGGTGCAGGGCCGCACCGACGCCACCGCCGACGCGCTGGTCGGGGACGCGCAGGCGCTCGCGCGTGCCGGCGCGTCGCTCGTGGTCGTCGAGTGCGTGCCGCGCGATCTCGGCGCCCGCGTCACGAGGGATGCCGGCGTGCCGGTGATCGGCATCGGCGCCGGCCCCGACTGCTCGGGACAGGTGCTGGTGGTCTACGATGCGCTCGGGCTGCAGCCCGGCAAGGCCGCGCGCTTCGTCCGCAACTTCATCCGCGGCCACGACAGCGTCGAGGCCGCGCTCGCCGCCTACGTCCGGGCGGTCAAGGACGGCACGTTCCCCGCGCCGGAGCACTGCTTCTGACGCCGGACCCGATCCCACCCGAGGAACCGCCTCATGCTGATCTGCCACAACGCCGAAGAGCTCGCCGCGCACACCAAGCACTACCCGCAGGTGGCTTTCGTCCCGACGATGGGCAGCCTGCACGAGGGGCATCTCTCGCTGATGCGCATCGCGCGCGAGCACGGCAACGGTGTCGTCGCGAGCATCTTCGTCAACCGCCTGCAGTTCGGGCCCAACGAGGACTTCGATCGCTACCCTCGCACCTTCGAGGAGGACCGCCGCAAGCTCGAGTCGGTGGGCGTCGACCTGCTGTTCGCGCCCGACGAGCACGAGATGTATCCGACCCCGCAGGTGTACCGCGTGCAGCCGCCGCCGCTCGCCACCGAGCTCGAGGGGGCGTTCCGGCCGGGCTTCTTCGACGGCGTGTGCACGGTGGTGCTGAAGCTCTTCAACCTCGTGCAGCCCGACGTCGCCGTGTTCGGCAAGAAGGACCGGCAGCAGATCAAGATCGTGCGCGGCATGGTGCAGCAGTTCAACATGCCGATTCGCATCGTCGCCGGCGAGACGGTGCGCGCCGACGACGGGCTCGCGCTGGCATCGCGCAACGCCTACCTCGCCCCGGCCGAGCGCGCCGAGGCACCGCGGCTGTATCGCACGCTGCGCGACATCGCCGACGCGATCGCGGGCGGGCGCACCGACTACGCGAATCTCGAGGCCGCCGGCCGCGCCCAACTCGCCCGCGCCGGCTGGAGCGTCGACTACATCGCGGTGCGCAACGGCCTCGGCATGCGCATTCCGCACCCGGAGGGGTTCGACCACCCGAACCTGCTGATCGTGCTCGGCGCCGCGAAGCTCGGCAACACGCGCCTCATCGACAACGTCGATGTCGTGCCGAAGCACAACGAGGACTGACCCGGCACCTGTCACCAGTTCGTAACACGTTCATGCGAGCGTAGCGTGTTTCGCCAACCATCCTTCCGCACCATGACCAACCGCGTCCGACGTGCCCTGGCCGTCACGCTGATCGCCCTCGCGGCGACCCCCGCGACGGCGCTCGCCCAGTCGGGCTACCCGACGAAGCCGATCCGTCTCCTGGTGCCGTTTCCGCCGGGCGCGGGCACCGACACGGTCGCGCGCTTCGTTGCCCAGAAGCTCGCCGAGTCGATGGGTGCGACGATCGTCGTCGAGAACAAGACCGGCGCCGGCGGTGCGATCGGCGCCGCCGAGGCCGCGAAGGCGGAGCCCGACGGCTACACGCTGCTGTTCGTCGCCTCGCCGTTCACCACGGTGGCCGCATCGGCCAGGGCGCCCGGCTACGACCCGGTGCGGCAGTTCGTGCCGGTGGCGCCGATCGCCGCCGGCCCGCTCGCGTTCGTCGTCAACCCCGATGTGCCGGCCGCCACGATGCGCGAGTTCATCGCGTACGCGAAGCAGCACCCGGGCAAGGTCAACTACGGCTCCGCAGGACCCGGAAGCGTCAACCACCTCGCGCTCGAACTGTTCAAGGCCCGCACCGGCACGGACATCGTGCACGTCCCCTATCGCGGCATTGCCGACGCGACCAAGGACCTGCTGGGCGGACAGCTGCAGGCGATGACGGCGTCGATCCCGGCGACGCTGCCGCAGCTTGCCGAGCGGCGCGTGCGCGTGCTCGCCGTGACGGGCGACCGGCGCATTGCGCAGCTGCCGGACGTGCCGAGCTGGCAGGAGCAGGGCGTGGCCGACGCGAACGTCGTCAACTACTGGGGCATCGTCGCGCCCGTCGGCACGCCGCAGGAAGTGGTCGCGAAGCTCAATGCGGCGACGCAGAAGGTGCTCGCGCAGCCCGACGTGAAGGCGCGCCTCGAGCGCGAGGGCGCCGAGCTCATTCCCGGGCCACCCGAACGCCTGGGCGGGGTGATCGAGCGCGACCTCGCCGGATGGAAGAAGCTGATCGCCGACGCGAAGCTCACGTTCGAGTAGGCGCCGGCCTCATTCGCCGAGATTGCCCTCGACCCAGCGCAGGATCTGCGGCAACGACAGCGCGCCGCTCTGCCGCGCCACCTCGCGGCCGTTCCTGAACAGCACGATCGTGGGGATGCTGCGGATGCCGAAGCGCTGCGCGATTCCCGGCTCCGCCTCGGTGTCCAGCTTCGCGAGTCGCACCTGCGGCTCGAGCCGTGCAGCGGCCTGCTCCCAGGCAGGCGCCATCGCGCGGCAGGGGCCGCACCACGGCGCCCAGAAGTCCACGACCACCGGCAGGTCGCTCGACGCGACGTGCCGCTCGAAGCTCGCGCCGTCGAGCGCGAGCGAATGGCCGGCGAAGAGCGGCGCCTTGCAGCCTCCGCAGTTCGCGTGATCTCCGAGCCGCGCTCGCGGCACGCGGTTGGTCGTGTGGCATTGGCCGCAGACGACATGCAGTGAATCGGTCACGAGCGAGCCCCGGGTTCGGTGACGGCATCGACAAGCCGTCGTATCGTTGCGCAAGATGCGGCCGCAACGACCGGATTCAAGCGCTGCGCCGGGTCCGGCGCGCCTGCGGGACATCGAGGCGAGCCCGGTCGCGACGCGCACCCCTTCCGCTTGACCCCCGTCAAGCCGGCGCGCCGGGAGGCTCCTATGATGGGT
>CAYQAF010000234.1:0-4405 GCA_964415375.1 uncultured Alcaligenaceae bacterium | reverse complement strand
GGTTGATCCAGGCGCGACCGCTGGAGACTGCGCCGAAGCGCCGCACGACGTCGTCGAGCGGACCATAGCTGTGGCAGAAGCCGATGATCGGCACGTCGCCCGCGACGGCGCGCGCAAGTTCGAGCTTCTCCCGCTGCCGCGACAGCGAGACGGGGTGGGCTTCGTCCGCTTCCGGGTAGCGCTGTCGCGCGCCATCCGCAAGCGTGTCGGTGAAACCGAAGTGCATCGCGAGCGCCGCCGTCGCCGCGTCGTGCAGCGCTGGCGCCCCGGCGCCGACGAGACCCGCCGCCCAGAAGCGCGCGATCATCGGCCAATGCATGGTGTAGAGCTTGATGCCCACCGCATCAGCAACGCCCTGCAGGCTCGCGAGCGGAAAGCCGGAGATGCCGTGAAAGGGCGGCGGAAAGGCCTGCAGCTCGAGCCTTCGGCGCGGACCGGGCACCGCGTCGAGCGCGCCGCGCACGCCGCGCAGCAGCTGAAGCGTGACGGCTCGCTTGGCCGCGAACAGCTGCGCGAGCGGGCCCGTATCGTCCCAGAGCATCTGCCACTGCCACCCGGCAAGGACGTCGTGCACGGCTTCCGCGCCGCGCGCCGCCGCCTCGCTCACCTGCGCGCGCACGCTGGTCGTCCAATCGCGAACGCCGCGCGCAATCGCCTGCGGATCGCTGCCCAGCGCGCGCATTGCCGCCATGGCGGCCGGATTGAAGTCGAACAGCGCGCTGTCGAAGTCGTAGGGCGGGTACTCCGGCCAGTCGAGCCGGAATCCCGCCACGCCGGGATAGCGCTCCGCGAGTTCCGCGACGAGCGTGGCGACGTAGGCCGCCACGTGCGGGCTCGCGAGCGACGCGTTGCGGTCCACGCGCGCAGCGTGCGGCCGCCCGTCCGCTCCGAGGCACTGGTCGTCGTCGTGCGTCGCGCCGAACTGCACGCGATACCCTGGTGGACTCGCGGCCATCACCTGCAGCAGCACCTCGATGCCGCGCGCAGCGGCAGCCTCGATGACGCGGTCGAGGATCGCCTCGTCGCGCAGCGTAAGCGCGGTCGACGCGGACGGCTGGTAGCGCAGCCCCGCATAGCGCTCGCGAGCATGGACGAACGACGGCGCGGTGCGCACCCACAGCTCGTGCCGACCGTACAGCGGCCGGTCGAGCGGGCGCACCCGCCCGGCTCCGGCATCGAGCGGCGGCTCGCGCGCGCCCTCCCCGTCCGGCGCGGGCCCGAGCACGTAGGGGCTGGTCGCGATGGCGGTGGCGCCCAGCGCGCGCACACGATCGAGCACCGGCTCGACGCCCTCGCAGGCGAACCACTCCGGCATGACCGTCACGCCGAGCGTGCGCGGTGCGACAGCGGGAGGCGGTGTGGCGGATCCATTCATTGTCGACTAGTATATTAGCTGTTCATGCTCCGCCGAAAAGGCCTCGCCATGCAAGCCGCCGCCCGCCTCGTCGCCGCCCTCGCGCTCGTCGCCGCCGCCTCGTCGTTCGCGCAGGAGCCGTTCCCTTCGCGCCCCGTGCGGCTGGTCGTGCCGGTCGCGGCCGGCGGCGGCATCGACACGGCGTTCCGCACCATCGCCCCTGCGTGGTCCGAGGCGCTCGGCCAGCAGGTCGTCATCGAGAACAAGCCTGGCGCCGGGCAAGTGATCGGCAGCGACTTCGTCGCCAAGTCGAAACCCGACGGCTACACGCTGCTCGCCGCGGGCGTGCCGATCGCGTTCAACACCGCGCTGGGACGCAAGCTGCCGTACGACGCGCTCAAGGACTTCACACCGCTCTCGCTGGTGGTGACGCAACCGCTGCTCGTCGTCGTCCACCCGTCGGTCCCCGCGGGCTCGATGCGCGAACTCGTGGCGTATGCGAAGGCACAGAAGCAGCCGCTGCAGTACACCACGGGCGGCATCGGCAGCTATGGCCACCTGTGGTGGGAAATGGTGCGCTCGCGGCAGGGCATCGACGGCCAGCACGTCGCATACAACGGCATCGCGCCGGCGCTCAAGGACGTGATGGGCGGCCAGGTGCCCCTGCTGATCGACGCGATCGTGCCGACCGGCGCTCAGGTTCAGGGGGGAACGGTGAAGGGCATTGCGATCGTGGCGCCGCAGCGCGCGAAGTCGCTGCCGAACCTCGCGACGCTGACCGAGCAGGGCTTCACCGGCCTCGACGCCGCGCCGTTCTACGGCATCCTCGGCCCGTCCGGCATGGATCCCGCCGTCACCCGCAAGCTGCACGAAACGCTCGCGAAGGCGCTGGCCACACCCGCGGTCCGCGAGAAGCTGCAGGCCTCCGGCTTCGACGTCGTCGCGAGCACGCCCGAGTCCTACGCGAAGACGATCGCCGACGAGATCGAGCGCTGGACGAAGGTCGTGCGCGAGCAGAACATCAAGGTGGAGTGAACGGGCGGCGTCACGGCTTCTGCACGCCGCGCGTGCGCAGCACGATCCGATACAGCGAAGTCGAGGCGGCGATGTAGAGCGTGTCGCGTTCGTGCCCGCCGAACGTGACGTTCCCCACCTTCTCGGGCACGCGGAGCTTGCCGAGCAGCGTGCCGTCGCAATGGATGACGTGGACGCCATCCTGCGCGCTGGTGTAGATCCACCCTTGCGCGTCGAGGCGGAAGCCATCCGGGACGCCCGGCGACACATCGGCAAACCTGCGGCCGTTCGTCAGCCGCGCGCCATCCACCACGTCGAAGACCCACAGGCAGTGGTTGCTGCCCTGCCCCGGCAACGCGCCCGAGGTGTCGGAGACGTAGAGCAGCTTCTCGTCGGGCGAGAACGCGAGGCCGTTCGGGTGCTCGGGCAGGTCGGTGACCGGGTCGAGCGCGCCGCTCGCAGGGTCGAAGCGAAAGACGAGGCAGTCGCCGATTTCGGACGTTCCGCCGTGGCCTTCCTCCGGGATGATCAGCCCGTAGGGCGGATCGGTGAACCAGATCGTGCCGTCCGACTTCACCACGACGTCGTTGGGCGCGTTGAAGCGCTTGCCCTGCCAGCGGTCGACGACCGTGCGCTGGTTCGACCCGTCGACGTCGGTGCGGAACACCGCCCTCAGGCCGTGTGAGCAGTGCAGCAGCGTTCCGTCGCGGTCGCGCGCGTGGCCGTTGGTGAACTCGACGCGCTCGCGCCAAACGCTCATGCCGTCGCGCGCCGACCAGCGCAGCATGCGGTTGTTGGGGATGTCGCTCCACAGCACGCTGTCGTCCTCGGCGATCCACACCGGGCCCTCGCTCCAGATGGCGCCCGTGCAAAGCCGCTCCAGTGGCGGGTGATGCGCCACCACCGGATACAGTCGCTCGTCCAGTATCTCGATCACGTTCATCGTCCGACTCCCGGTGCGAGCAGCCTCGACGCAAGTTCCTCCAGCCGCAGGAAGAACGCGAGTGAAAGCTGCGGTGAGCCCAGAGCGACGTCGTAGCGATGCGCGGGACGCAGCGCCTGCCCGGCGTCGAACAGCAGTGGATCGTCCGCGATCGCGTCGAGGAACGAGTGCGCGGCGCGCGCGCCCCTCGTCGTACCGCCGCGCCGCCCCTTCCCGCCCGAAAGTGGGCCCAGAGTGCTACTTACACGTCCCGCCGCAAAATCAGGGTCAGTGCAATTTCCGGAAATAGCACTCTGACCCTGATCCCCGGGGGTTCATGACAGATCGTCAATTCAAAGTTTGAAAGCGCCGTCGAGAGTAGCGTAGAAGGGCCTGACTTGCACAGGCCGACGGGAAGCTGGGGTGTTGAGGGGTCGCTGCGGGGCTCGGGGAAGCGCCGACGAGGCGCTCGCCGCGAAGGTCAACTCTCGGGCCGGATCGCGAAGGCGAACAACCGGCCACTTGCCGTCATTGCCCAGCTTCGCTCCGATGTCCCGTCCAAGCTGGGAGCCGACATTCAGCCCTTGAACACTTTCCGCCATGCCATCGGCGAAACCCCAAAGGCTCGTCGGAAGTGAAGCCGTAGCGACTCGGGGGACCCGAAGCCGACCAGCGCTGAAATGGCATCGACCGAGTGATCGCTGCTTTCCAGCAGGCGCTGAGTTAGCGCGAGTCGTTCGGTTTGCAGCCACTCGACGACTGTTATGCCCATCAATTGGCGAAACTGGCGGGTAAACGTTCGACGGCTCATCAATGCGTGATCGGCAAGGCTGTCCACAGTATGTGGTTGACTCAGGTTGGCTCGTACCCAATCGACCAACTCGGAGAGCCGTGAGCTTCTTGCGGTTGTCGGAATCGGCTGTTCGATGAACTGCGCCTGGCCTCCCTGCCGGTGTGGGGGCACGACCAGACGCCTCGCCACGCCATTGGCGAGCTCAGCACCATACCGCTGACGAACCATGTGCAGACAGCAATCGATGCCCGCTGCTGTCCCCGCCGATGTCAGCACGTTCCCATCTTCCACATACAGCACGTCGGCATCGACACGCTGAATC
>CAYQAF010000233.1:0-4406 GCA_964415375.1 uncultured Alcaligenaceae bacterium | reverse complement strand
CATCGGCCCTCACCTGGGCCGAGCGCAACGACGACAAGATCCTGGTCGAGCGGCTGAAGCGCGCGGGCGCGAAGTAACCGCTACCGGACGCCTTCGTCCGTCGCGGCCGTCTCGGGCGGCGTGGCGGCGTTCGCGCTGCCGATCAGCGGCGGCACCAGCGCGGGAATCGCGCCGGCAATGCGCCGCGCCCCGTCGAACTGCCGTTGCCAGTAGCGGTTGCCGAGGTCTGCAACCTCCACCTCGCGGCCGCGCGCGGGGGCGTGCACGAACCGGTTGCCGCCGAGATAGATACCGACGTGCGAGAAAGGCATGCGCCGCGTGTTGAAGAACACGAGGTCGCCCGGCTCGAGTTCGTGCACGGCGATGCCGTCGCCGACGCGGCTCATCTCCTTCGCGGTACGCGGCAGGGTGACGCCCGTCACCTGCTGGAAGACATGCCGGACCAGCCCGCTGCAATCGAGACCGGACTCCGGCGATTCGCCGCCAAACCGGTAGCGCACGCCGAGGAGCCCGAGCGCGTAGACCGCAAGGTCCTGCGCGCCGTCGCGCACCTTGCCGGCGACGTCGCTGACCGTCTCGCGTGCCGACACGGCGAAGGACGCGTTGTCCGCGGCCACCGGCGCCGAGAGCGTGGCCATGGCAACAATGCCCGTGGCAAGCGCCAGGCGGGCCATTCGTCGGGTCGGGGCGGGCGGCATCGGCGCGATTGTCGTCGGATTCGCGGGCTATGACAACTGCATGACGGAAGAAACGGCAGCGTCAGGCTGCCGGCCGGCGCCGCTTGGGTCGCGGCCGCGACGGTGGCAGGGGGTTGTCTCGGGCGCGCCGCCGCCGCGCGTCCTTGGGGTCGGCACGCAGGGGGCGCAGGAGCTCGACCCGGTCGCCCGGACGAAGCGGCGTCGCCCGGGTTGCGGCCTGACCGAATATCGCGATGCCGAGCGCCGCGTCGATCAGGCCGAAGCGGGTGACGAGTGCCGAGGCCTCGACCGCATCGGCGACGCTCGCGCGGTCCGGCAGCTCGACTTCGACGAGAGCCGTGCCCTCCGGCCCGGCGTAGGCGACCTCGACCCTCATTGCGCGTGCAGCGCCTCGGCGCGGCGCACGAACGCGTCGACGAAGGTCGAGGCGATGTGGTTGAAGACCGGCCCGACGATCCGTTCCAGCAGGTGCGTCGAGAACTCGTAGGCGAGCTCGAACTCGACCTTGCACGCGTCGGGGGTGAGGGCGGTGAATCGCCACTCGCCGTGCAGATGGCGGAACGGGCCGTCGGCAAGCGTCACGACGATCGAGTCCGGGGGGCTGGTGTGGTTGTCGGTGGTGAAGTGCGCGCGAACGCCGTGGTAGTCGATGTCGATCCGTGCGGTCTTGTGGCCGTCGCCCTCGGCGAGGACGTGCGCGCCTGCGCACCACGGCAGGAACGTCGGGTAGGCGGCGACGTCGTCGACCAGCGCGTGCATTTCGCTCGCGCTGAACGGGACGAGCACGGACTTCCTCACGCGCTGCATGGGGTTGCTAGAATCCGCGGACGTTCGCGCGCCGGCGCGGCTCGGGGCGCGAGGAGACGGGCAGGATGAGCATCGTCGAGAACCGCAAGGCCTTTCACGACTATTTTATAGAGGAACGGTTCGAGGCCGGGCTCGCGCTCGAGGGCTGGGAGGTGAAGGCGATCCGCGGCGGCCGCGCCAATCTCAAGGAGGCCTACGTGGTCGTGAGGAACGGCGACATCGTGCTCCTCGGCGCGCACATCTCCCCGCTCTCGACCGCGTCGACGCACGTCAAGCCCGATCCGACGCGCACCCGCAAGCTGCTGATGCACCGCGAGGAGATCTCGCGGCTGGTCGGCAAGGTCGAGCGCGCAGGCTACACGCTCGCCCCGCTGGACCTGCACTACAAGAATGGCCGCATCAAGATCGAGATCGGCCTCGCGAAGGGCAAGAAGCAGTTCGACAAGCGGCACGCGATCCGCGAGCGCGAGTGGAACCGCGACCAGCAGCGGCTCCTGCGCCACCGGAACGGCTAGGTCGGGCGCGGTGCCGCTTCCCGTACGAGCGGCGGCGGAGGAGGGCGACGATGGGCGTAGGTACTGGCGATGGGTTGCACCCGTTCGCGCGCGACCTCGACCGCAACGCGGCGAACTACGTGCCGCTGTCGCCGGTCTCGTTCCTCGAGCGCAGCGCGTTCGTCTACCCTGGCAAGGTCGCGTTGCGTCATGGCGCCGCCGCGTGGACCTACGCGGAGCTCGACGCGCGCTGCCGCCGCCTTGCCTCGGCGCTGGCGCGGCGCGGCATCGGCCGCGGCGACACGGTCGCGATCATCGCGCCCAACGTCCCCGCGATGCTCGAGGCGCACTATGCGGTGCCGGCCCTCGGCGCGATCCTCAATCCGCTGAACATCCGGCTCGATGCGCGGACGATCGCGACGTGCCTCGCCCACGGCGAGGCGAAGGTGGTCCTGACCGACGCCGAGTTCGCACCGGTCGTGCGGGAAGCGCTCGCGCTGCTCGACCGGCCGCTCCTGGTGGTCGACCTCGACGACGCCGAAGGTCCGGGGCACGGCGACCCGGCGTCGCGCCTCGGCCCGATCACCTACGACGCGCTGCTCGCCGAAGGGGACCCGCGCTTTGCGTGGCCGGGCCCCCGCGACGAGTGGGACGCGCTGGCGCTTCTCTACACGTCCGGCACGACCGGCGACCCCAAAGGCGTCGTCTATCACCACCGCGGTGCCTACCTCAACGCGCTGGGCAACGCGCTTGCATTCGCGCTGACGCCGGCGTCGGTGTATCTGTGGACGCTGCCGATGTTCCACTGCAACGGCTGGACGTACACGTGGGCCGTCACCGCCGCCGGCGGCACGCACGTGTGCCTGCGCCGCGTCGAGCCGGCGCCGATCTTCCGCGCGATCGCCGAGCACCGGGTGACCCACCTCTGCGGCGCGCCGGTGGTCCTCAACCTGCTCGTGCACGCGCCCGAGGCAACCAGGCGGCGCTTCGAGCATCGGGTCGACGTCGCGACCGGGGGCGCGGCGCCGCCGTCGGCCGTCATCGAGGCGATGGAGGGGATGGGCTTCCGGGTGACGCATCTCTACGGCCTCACCGAGTCCTACGGTCCCGCCACGCTGTGCGCACCGCAGGACGACTGGTCCGCGCTGGCGCTGCCGGAGCGCGCGAAGCGCATGGCTCGGCAGGGTGTGCCGATGCCCACGCTCGAGCGCCTGCAGGTCGGCGATCCGGCGACGGGCGCCCCGGTGCCGCGCGATGGCACGACTCTCGGCGAGGTGATGCTGCGCGGCAACACGGTGATGAAGGGCTATCTCAAGAACCCGCAGGCGAGCGCCGCGGCGTTCGCGGGCGGCTGGTACCGCACCGGCGACCTCGCGGTGTGGCACGCCGACAACTACATCGAGATCAAGGACCGCAGCAAGGACATCATCATCACCGGCGGCGAGAACGTGAGTTCGCTCGAGGTCGAGGAGTGCCTTTACCGCCATCCGGGCGTGATGGAGGCGGCGGTGGTCGCGCGGCCCGACCCGCACTGGGGCGAGACGCCCTGCGCGTTCGTCACGCTGAAGCCGGGCGCCGCGGAAGTCTCTGCGGCGGCGCTGATCGAGTGGTGTCGCGCAAGCCTGGCGCGCTACAAGGTGCCGAAGCACGTCGTGTTCGGGCCGTTGCCCAAGACGGCGACGGGCAAGATCCAGAAGGCGCAGCTCCGCGCGCGAGCGAGGGAGGATCGGCCATGAGCACAACCTCGATGTACCGGACGGATCTCCTCGCCGGGCGCACGGCGCTCGTCACCGGGGCGTCGGCGGGGCTCGGCCGACACTTCGCCTGGCTCCTCGCCCGACATGGTGCGACGGTGGTCGTGGCCGCCAGGCGCGTGCCGGAGCTGGCCGCGCTGGTCGCGGAGATCGATGCGTCGGGCGGCACCGCGCACGCGCTCGCGTTCGACGTGCGCAACCCCGACGCGGTCGAGCGCGCCGTGGCGGCGGCCGGGCCCCTCGACATCGTCGTCAACAACGCCGGCATCGCGACGACGAAGCCCGCGCTCGAGACCGACGAGGCGGCGTGGCAGCAGGTGGTCGACACCAACCTCTCCGGGGCGTTTCGTGTCGCGCGCGCGGCGGCGAAAGCGATGGTCGAAGGGGCGCGCGGCGGCACCATCATCAACATCGCCTCGATCCTCGCCTTCCGTGTCGCGAAGCAGGTGCCGGCCTACGTCGCCGCCAAGGCGGGACTGATCAAGCTGACCGAGGCGCTCGCGCTGGAGCTGGCGTCGCGGGGCATCCGCGTCAACGCGATCGCCCCCGGCTACATCGAGACCGACCTGAATCGGGAGTTCCTGCGCTCGCCCTCCGGGCAGGCGATGCAGACGCGCATCGCGCTGCGCCGCTTCGGCACCGCCGCCGATCTC
>CAYQAF010000232.1:0-4406 GCA_964415375.1 uncultured Alcaligenaceae bacterium | reverse complement strand
ACGTGCGATTCGCCACGGCGTATGCCACCGGCGTCACCGCCCGCATGATGGGACGCGTCGAGGTCTCGCTCGCGAGCCTCGAGGAGGCCCGCGCGCTGGCGGAACTCGCGCAAAGTCCCTACCGCCAGGCCTCGGCCTTCTACCAGCTCTCCGTGCTCGACATGATGCTGAGGCAGGCCGACCGCGCGTACGACAACGCGCTCGCCGCCTATCGCCACGCCAAGGCGGCCAGCAGCGCCTTCGGCATGGTGCGCGCGCAGATGGCGGAATCGGCGGCGCTCGAGGCGCTCAATCGGCCGCGCCAGGAGCTCGCCGCGCTGCAGGAGGCGCTCGCCACCGCCCGCGGTGCCGGCTCGCGCGTGGCCGAGGCGCTGGCGGTGGTGAACCTCGCCGACGTCTACCTGCGCCGCAAGGACTACCGGAGGGCGCACGAGCTCGCCAAGGAAGCGCTGGACCTCGGACGCAGCCTCGACGACTTGGCCATCATGTCGGTCGCCAAGCTCAACATGGGCCTGGCGTTGCTCGGGATGGGTCGCCTCGACACCGGCCGCCGCCTGGCCGACGAGGCGGTCGCCGAGTACGAGCGCACCGGCGCGACCGCCGAGATCGCCGAGACGCTGCGCGAGTACGGTACCTACCTCGAGCAGGCGGGGGACTTCAAGTCGGCGCTCGTGGTGTTCCATCGCCAGCAGAAGCTCACCGGGGAACTCGCGCTCGCCGACCGGGAGAAGAAGGTGCTGGAGTTGCAGGGCAGGTACGAGTCCGACAAGCGCAAGCGCGAGATCGAGCTCCTCAACCGCGAGCGCGACCTGCAATCCGCGGAGCTGCGCAACCGCGAGCTCGAGCAGCGCGTGTGGTGGTCGCTCGCCGCCGTCTTCGGGTTGTCGTTCTTCGTGATCGCGGTGCTCTACCACAAGCTCCGCGCGACCAACCGGCTGCTCGCGCAGAAGAATGCCGCGCTGTTCCTGCAGAGCAGCCGCGATCCGTTGACCGCGCTCTACAATCGGCGCCACTTCCAGGAGTTCATCCGCGACCTGCCGGCGCCGACCGAGCGTCGGCGCGGGCCGGGCGAAGGCGGGGTGCAGGCGCTGCTCCTGATCGACATCGACCACTTCAAGCAGATCAACGACCGCCACGGCCACGCGGCGGGGGACGCGGTGCTGATGGCGGTGGCGCAGCGGCTGCGCGACACGCTCCGCGAAACCGACATGATCGTGCGCTGGGGCGGCGAGGAGTTCCTGGTGTTCGTGCCGGTCGCCCCGCTGGATCGCATGGACGAGATCGTGCTGCGCATCATGCACGCGATCAACGCCGAGCCGATCGGGTACATGGGGCAGGACCTCCGGGTGACGGCGTCGATCGGCTACCTGCCGATGCCCCTGCCGCCCGACAATTTCCGGCTCAACTGGGACGGTGCGATCCGTCTCGTGGACAAGGCGCTCTACATGGCCAAGAGCCATGGGCGCAACCGTGCCTACGGCATCGCGGCGCTGAACGCCCGGGGCAGCGACCCCGAGCACGGCGTCGAAGGGGACCTCGAGAGCGCCTGGCGGGAGGGTGTCGTCGAGCTGCGCCTCCTGCTCGGCTCGCCGATCGCGGACGAGCCGGGTCCGGTCGCCAAGGCGATCGCGCAGGTAAACTGAACCCGTAAGGCGAGCGCCGGGTTGCCGGTGCGACCGGGCTCGCCGACGTGCGCGCGCGCACGACGACGGAGAGCTACGCGATGGACAAGCCGGATCGAAAGCGCCTGCAGGCATTCCTCGAGCCGTACCGGGTGACGAAGGGCAAGGGCTTCCGGCTCGCGGATCGCGATCCGGGTGACACGCGCGGCCTCACCGCGGAGCACAAGGGCCGCGCCGCCGAGATGCTGGCGCGCGGCGTCGACTGGCTCGCCGAGGAGCAGGAGAAGCTCTACGCGCAGGACCGCTGGGGCGTGCTGCTCGTGTTCCAGGCGATGGACGCCGCGGGCAAGGACAGCACGATCAAGCACGTGATGTCCGGCGTGAACCCGCAGGGCGTGCAGGTGACGTCGTTCAAGGCGCCGTCGTCCGAGGAGCTCGACCACGATTTCCTGTGGCGCTGCATGAAGGCGTTGCCCGAGCGGGGCCGCATCGGCATCTTCAACCGCAGCTACTACGAGGAAGTGCTGGTCGTGCGGGTGCACCAGGAGCTTCTCGCGAAGCAGAAGCTGCCGAAGCGGGCGGTGACGAAGGACATCTGGAAGGAGCGCTGCGAGGACATCGCGAGCGTCGAGCGGTACCTCTCGCGCAACGGCTACCTGATCCTCAAGTTCTTCCTCCACGTCTCGCGCGACGAGCAGAAGAAGCGCTTCCTCGAGCGGCTGGACGAGCCGGAGAAGCACTGGAAGTTCGAGCCCAACGACGTGCGCGAGCGTGCGCACTGGGACGCCTACCAGGCGGCCTACGACGACGCGATCCGCCGCACCGCCGCCCCGCACGCGCCGTGGTACGTCGTGCCGGCGGATGCCAAGTGGTTCACGCGGATGGTGGTCGCCGGCGCGATCGTCGACGGCATAGAACGGCTCGACCTCGAGTACCCGGCCGTGGATGCCGCGGTGACGGAGGAGTTCGCGGGGTGCCGCAAGTGGCTCCTCGAGGAGCCGTCCTGAAGCGGCCGCGCCCTCGCGGCGGCGGCTCGCGAGCGCGTTGATCCGGCCGCTCCGGCGCGGCGTCGTCGCGCGCCGTGGGCGCGGATCGGTGTAGGAGCGCGACGGTGCGCCGCGTCGGTGAGCGTGTAGGACAACGGCTGACATTGGTGCGGGAGTGCGGCCGATCCCGTCGCGCCGCCGCGCCGACCACAATGTCGCATCCGGTGGTCATCCAGCCGGGCGAGGACATCGATGATCGATCATGCCGCATCCGACAGCGTCACGCTTCCGTTTGCCGTCGCGGCGCGCGCGGCGTCGGCGCCGGCCCCTGGCCGCTTTGGCGTCCTTTGGGGGGCCTCGCCGGCGATGCGCGAGGTCTACCGGCGCATCGACAAGGTCGCGCGCACCGCGGCTACCGTGCTCATCTCCGGCGAATCGGGAAGCGGCAAGGAGCTCGTCGCGCGGACCATCCACGACCGGAGTCCGCGCGCCGGTGCACCCTTCGTCGCGGTGAACTGCGGCGCGATCCCGGCCAATCTGATCGAGGCCGAATTCTTCGGGTACGAGAAGGGGGCCTTCACCGGCGCGACGCGACAGCACCGGGGTTGCTTCGAGCGCGCCGAAGGCGGCACGCTGTTCCTGGACGAGATCACCGAGATGACGCCCGAGATGCAGGTGCGGCTGTTGCGCGTCCTCGAGACCGGCACCTACCACCGGGTCGGCGGCGAGGACGAACTGCGCTCGAGGGTGCGCATCGTCGCGGCGACCAACCGCGATCCGCGGCAGGCGGTCCGCGATGGCCGTCTGCGCGAAGACCTGCTCTATCGGGTCGCAGTGTTCCCCATCCCTCTTCCGCCGCTGCGCGAGCGCGAGGGCGACGCCGAGCTCCTGGCCGAGCGCTTTCTCGCCGGCTTGAACGACGAGGAGGGTACGCGCAAGGCATTCACCCGCCAGGCGATTGCGACCATCCGCGCGTATCCATGGCCGGGCAACGTGCGCGAGCTGCGCAACGCCGTCCAGCGCGCGTACATCCTCGCCGACGACGAGGTGGAACTCGATTTTGGCGGTCTTGCCGGTGCGAGCGAGGACGACACCTGCCTTCGCGTTCCGGTCGGCACACCGC
Source organism: uncultured Alcaligenaceae bacterium (assembly GCA_964415375.1). Lineage (GTDB taxonomy): Bacteria > Pseudomonadota > Gammaproteobacteria > Burkholderiales > Casimicrobiaceae > VBCG01. The sequence goes on along the minus strand of CAYQAF010000232.1, from coordinate 675 downwards.
TTGCGGAAGTCGAGCGCAGGGTTATCTATGCGACGCTCGACCAGTGCGGCGGACAGAAGAAGCGCTGTGCCGAGGTCCTCGGCATCAGCCTCAAGACGCTCTACAACCGGCTCGCCGCCTACCACGGCGCGCCACGCGTCGACGCCGCCCTCCGTTGACGGGGAGCCCCGATGATCCGCATCCTCATCGCCGACGACCACGCCATCGTGCGCGCGGGCTTGAGGCAGTTCATCGCCGACCAGCCGGACATGGAGGTCGCGGGCGAGGCGGCCACCGGGTCGGAGGCGGTCCAGCTCGTGCGCAGCGCGGAGTTCGACGTCGTGCTGCTCGACATCTCGATGCCCGACCGCAACGGCATCGACACGCTCAAGACGCTGAAGCAGCTGCGTCCGACGCTGCCCGTGCTGATGCTGTCGGGCTTCGCCGAGGACCAGTACGCGGTCAACCTGCTGCGCGGGGGCGCGTCCGGGTATCTCAACAAGGAGGCGGCGTCGACGCAGCTCGTCGGCGCGATACGGACCGTGGTACGCGGGCGCAAGTTCGTCAGCCCCGCGCTCGCGCAGATCCTTGCCGACGGCGTGACGGGAGACGCGGAACGCCCCCTCCATGCGGAGCTCTCGCAGCGCGAGTTCCAGATCTTCTGTAAGCTCGCAGCCGGCGCCGCGGCGTCGAAGA
>CAYQAF010000231.1:0-4408 GCA_964415375.1 uncultured Alcaligenaceae bacterium | reverse complement strand
ACTTATCCGGTGGTACTGCTGCAGGCGTTTTACGGTGCCACCGGATTTGCCTGCGCCGCCACGGTCGTGCTGCTGGTGCTGGCGCTCGCCGCATCGGTGGCAGGCGCCTTGTCGACGGGCAGCGCGATACGGCCGGCGGGAGCGTATTGACGTGGACCGTGCCGTCGTCGCGCTCGACGGGCTGACCTACCGCTATCCCGGGAGCGGCGCCGGCGTGGCCGACGTCGACCTGGCAATCCGCGCCGGCGAGATGCTCGTGTGCATCGGCCCCTCGGGTTGCGGCAAGACGACACTGCTTCGCCTCGTCGCCGGATTTCTGCGGCCGCAGGCTGGCAGCGTCGCGATCGCCGGGCGCGACGTGACCGGCGCGGATGCCCGCTCGCGGCAGTGCGGCATCGTGTTCCAGTCGTACGCGCTGTTCCCGCACATGAGCGTGCGCGACAATGTCGCGTACCCGCTGCGCGTCCGTGGCGTGCCGGGCGCCGAGCGCGCGGCGCGCGCGGCGAAGATGCTGGATCTGGTTGACCTCGCGGCGCTTGCCGACCGCCTGCCTGCCGCGCTCTCGGGTGGCCAGCAGCAGCGCGTCGCGCTCGCCCGGGCGCTCGTGTTCGAGCCCGCGGTGCTGCTGCTGGACGAGCCGCTGTCGGCCCTCGACGCCGCGACGCGCTTCGCGATGCGCGACGAGATCCGGCGCGTCCAGCGCGAGCGCAACATCGCGACGCTGCTCATCACGCACGACCAGGACGAGGCGCTGTCCCTCGCCGATCGCATCGCGGTGATGCGCGACGGGCGGATCGTGCAGGTCGGCACGCCGCAGGCCATCTACGACCGTCCGGCCTCCGGCTTCGTCGCGACGTTCGTCGGTCGCGCCAACGTGCTCGAGGCCACCGTGAGTGGCCCGGATGGCGTGGACACGCCCCTGGGCACGCTCGCCACGCTGCCGCACGGTTGCGCTCGCGGCGAGGCCGTGTCGATACTGATCCGCCCCGAGCGGGTGGAGCCGGTCGGGGAGGGTGCGGCGGGCGACAACCTGATCGTAGTCGAGATCGAGCAGGACAAGTTCTTCGGCGCGACGCGCGCCCTCGTCGCGAAGGCCGGCGGGAGCCGGATCGCGATCGAGACCGCGTCGCGCGGTGCGGTGCATCGCGTGCGCATCCCGCGCGACGCGATCCAGTTTCTCCACGGCAGTCGCAACCTCAAGGAGGCATGACCATGAACCTGAAACGCCTGGGCATCGCGGTGCTGGCAGCCGCATTCTCGACGGTCGCGTTCGCGCAGACCGTACTCGACTCGCCCGAGCTCTATCCCGGCGAGAAGGCGCTCTACGAGGCCGCGAAGAAGGAGGGGATGGTCGTCTCCTTCGACACGGGACCGACCTGGGCGAACTGGGCGGCGCAGTTCGCCGCGTTCAAGAAGCGTTACCCGGACGTCGAGATCGTCTACAACGACCTCGGGTCCGCGGCCACAGTGGTCGCGCTCGAGAAGGCGCGCAATCGGCCCCAGGCCGACACCGCGTACTACTTCGCGGCCTCCGCCGTCGATGCGGTGAAGAAGGGGGTGGTGGCGCCGTTCAAGCCCGTCAACTTCGACAAGCTGCCGGCGGTGTTCCGCGAACCCGAAGGCCGCTGGTTCACGATCCACTCGCTCACCGTCGCCTTCGTGGTCAACACGAAGCTCGTGAAGAACGTGCCGCAGTCGTGGGCCGACCTGCTCAAGCCCGAATATCGCAACTCGATCGTCTACCTCGACCCACGCTCGACGGGAGTGGGGCAGGTGCTGACCTTCGCGGCGAACTTCGGCAACGGGGGCGACATGAACAACGTCCAGCCCGGCCTCGACTACCTCGGCAAGCTGCACCAGTCCGGCAACGTGCTGCGCGTGCTTGGCACCACGCCCTACGCGCAGTTCGTCAAGGGCGAGATCCCGATCTGGATCAGCTACGAGAATGACGGGCTCAAGGCGAAGTGGACCGACGGGCTCGGCGACGCAGTCGCGGTCGTCATCCCGAAGGAAGCGTCGGCCGCTGCACCCTACGGCATCAGCCTGGTCGAGAAGGGCCCGAACCCGAACGCGGGCAAGCTGTGGCTCAACTTCATCATGACCGATTTCGGCCAGGGCATCTTTGCGCAGGGGTTCGTGCGTCCGAGCGTTCCCGGCGTCAAGCTGCCGGACACCGTCGCCGACAAGTTGCCCGCGGCCCCTCAGGTGCGCCCGCTCGACGTGCAGGGGGCCGCCGCGAAGAAGGCCGAGATCGACGCAGGCTGGGTGAAGGCGACCGGGGCGAAGTGACGCCGGCCGACGCAACGCGATGAAGCGCGCCACGTTCGTGCTGCTGGCTGCCCCGGCCGCGGTGGCGGGCGCGCTGTTCTTCGCGCTGCCGCTCGGCGCGCTCGTCGTCGACGCTTTCGGCGAGGGCGGCGGCGCGTTCACCCGCGTGTTCGCGCTGCCGACGTTCTGGCCGTCGCTCGCCGGCAGCGCGATCCTCACGCTGGTCGCGGCGAGCGTGTCCACGGTGGTCGGGCTCGCCGTCGCCGTGCACCTCGCCTCGCTGCCCGAGCGGCTACGTACCCTGCTGTCGTTCGTGATCGCGTTGCCGCTGACGTTCTCCGGGCTGATCGTCGCCTACGGCTTCATCCTCGGATGGGGCCGCGCGGGTTTCTTCACGCAGCTGCTCGCGTTGGCGGGTGCCGACGCGGCGGTCGTCGGCGGGGCGCTGTTCACGCCGGTCGGTCTCGCGTTCGCTTCCTCGTACTACCTGATCCCGCGCGTGGTGATGGCGTTGCTGCCGGTGCTGGTGAACTTCGACCGCACGCAGCTCATCGCCGCCGAGTCGCTCGGCGCCACGCGTGCCCAGGCATTCCGGCAGGTGCTGCTGCCGCAGGTCGCCGGGCCGGTGGCGGGCGCGGCCTGCCTCGTCGCCGCCGTCGTGTTCGGCGCCTACGGTACGGCGCTGGCGCTGGTGGGCACGCAACTTCGCATCCTGCCGCTGCAGCTCTACAGCCTCGTTTCGGAGACCGGATCGGATTTTCCGGCCGCGGCCGCGCTCGCGCTGCTGATCACGGCCGCGTGCTCGGCGATGATGGCCGTGGGCGAAGTCTTCGGAAGTCGACATGAACGCCACCTTGCTGCTTGACCGCGACGCGCGGTGCCTGTTGCGGAACGACGGTCGCGTATTCGATCCGGCCCGGTGCGCATGGACCGATCGTCCACCGGGGGAACTGCGGACGGCGGAGTCGATCGGTGTCGTCGACGCGATGCGCTGGCTCGCGCGCGACGCGAGTGCGAAATGGCGCGTGCCCGTGGGCGTGATCGGCCCGCGCGACATCGACCCGGTGCGCTATGCCCTTGCCGAAAGTCTGGGCGCAGCGCTTGCGGGCCTGCGCCTGCCGGTGTTGTGCGGGGGACGCGGTGGCGTCATGGAGGCGGTGTGCAAGGGAGTGCGGAGTGCGGACGGGGTCGCGATCGGACTGCTTCCCGAAGGCGATCCGGCGCTCGCCAACGCGTATGCCGGCATCGTGATCGCCACCGGCATCGGCGAGGCGCGCAATGCGCTGATCGCACGAGCGGCGGCGTGCCTGGTGGCCGTCGGCGACAGCTACGGGACGCTGTCCGAGGTTGCGCTGGGCCGCCAGTTCGGCAAGCGCGTCATCGGTCTCGCGGGCGCCGCAGATGTCGGCGGCGTCGAGCACGTTGACGACGTGGAGACCGCGCTGCAGCGCGTGGCAGAGGCGATGCTGGGCTGCTGAGGGCCGCCTTCCCGGGGCGATGGCGGTAAGCGGGGCGGCGCCCCGTGAGGAGCGCCGCCCCCGCGCCCGCGCGAGGGGGAGGGTACGCGCGGACGCAGAAGTGGTGTGGCGCGATCGGCCGGCCTCGGTCCGCGTGCTTCAGGCGGCGGGCTTCAGCAGGCCGCGCCGTTCCATGCGGTCGCAGGGATTGACGCGCGGGCCGGGGCCGGGCTCGATGCCGCGGTCCTTGGCGCGAGCGGACATCTGCGCGCGGTGCTCGTCGAAGTACGCCTTGCACTCGCCGACGGTGGCGAAGCTGTGCATCTTCTGGCGATGCTCGGCGCGTTCCTCTTCGGTCATCAGGCTGCCGTACGCGCCGGCACCGCGGCCGCCGCGACCCATGCCGTAACCCTGTCCGGGGCCGCCGCCACCACCCGGGCCGTAGCCCATGCCGCACGGCTGTTGCTGCGGGCAATCAGCGCCTTGGACAGCGCCCGGTCCGGGGCCGTAGCCGCCGCCGGGCGCGGCGAACGCGAGCGTTGCGGCGAGTGCCGCGGCAAGGGTCGTCAGTGTCAGCGCAGTGCTTCTCATCGTCGTCTCCTGTGGTCCGGGAATCGGCCGCGACGACTTCGCGTCGCGGTTCCATGGGACCCAGTTTCCGCGCGACGACACCTGCGACATTG
>CAYQAF010000230.1:0-4420 GCA_964415375.1 uncultured Alcaligenaceae bacterium | reverse complement strand
CCGGCGCGGTGACCGATGGCCCGAGACCGGGCATCCCCCTCCAGCTTGTCGATGACGTCGATCGCGAGCACCACCACGTCGAACGCCTCGCCGGCGCGCACGCGCTTCGCGGCGTCCACACCGCCGACCGACTCGAGCTCGACCGCCTGTGACGAGCGCGCCTCGAACGCGGCAGCGAGCTCGGCAAGCACCTGGCGCGTCGCCATCGACGAGACCATCTTGAGCGGGGCGGTCACGGAAGCTCGGTCGAGGGGGGAACGTGCGCAGGCATGAATGCGACGAAGTGTGCACTCCGCGGAGCCACCTGCGAAACCGCTATTGCTACACTAGCAGTTATGCTGGAACGGCATGCTCCGATGCAACCTTCCCCCGCCTGCCCGTGGACCTGAAGCAGCTCGGATACTTCGTCGCCGTCGTCGACCTCGGCGGTTTCTCGCGTGCGTCCCGTATGCTCGGCGTCGCCCAGCCGGCGATCAGCCGCCAGGTGAGAAGCCTCGAGGTGGAGCTGCGGCAGAGCCTGCTCTTGCGCAACGGCCGCGGCGCGGTGCCGACCGAGGCGGGCAAGCGCCTGCTCGCACACGCACGAGGCATCCTGCAACAGGTCGAACGGGCACGACTCGAGGTCGACGAGGTCAAGGGCACGCCGGTCGGACACGTCGCCATCGGCCTGCCGCCAACGCTCGCGCGCGTGCTCACGGCGCCGATCGTGCGCGACTTCCGCGTGCGCTTCCCGAAGGCGACCGTCAGCATCGTCGAGGGACTGTCCGCCACGATCCAGGAGTGGTTGCAGGTCGGCCGTGCCGACATCGGCCTCGTCTACAACCTGACCCCCGCGCCGGCGATCGAACTCGCGCCGCTGCTGGAAGAGGACTTGTGCCTGATCGGACCGCGCTCGGGGCGGCGCGAGGCGGCGACGGTCCCGATGCGGGAGCTGCCCCGCTACCCGCTGATCATGCCGGCGCGCCCGAACGCGATCCGCACGCTCGTCGAGTCGCGTCTGGCGACGAAGGGGCTGCGGCCGAACGTCACGCTGGAGGTCGATGCGATCGGCGCGATCGTCGACCTCGTCGCCGAGGGACTGGGCTACGCGATCCTGTCGCGTCGGGCCCTGCCCGAGGGCGCGGCACCGGGCGCGCTCACCGCGCGGCCGATCGTCCGGCCGTCGCTGAAGAGTGCCCTCGCGATCGCAGTCTCTGCGCAGCGGCCGGACACGCCTCTGCAGAAGGCCTGCGTGGAGCTCGTCGCCGCGCTGGTGCCGAAGGTCTTCGCATCGCGGTGACGGAATCGGCGAAGCCGTTCCGCGAACCCGCCATGGCGGCGATCCGTCGCCCGCCTGGAACGCACATGCAAAGACCCCCGGCTCGCACCGGGGGTCCCAGGAACTGCAGCCGCACCTCGCGATGGCGACTTCGCGGCAAAATGGCAAGCCCCCGCGTGGCCCCCGCTCCGCGCCGGGGGCCTTCCTTGTGGATCGGTGCCGGCGGTTCGGAGTTGGCGAATCGCCGTCATGCCGGCCTCGCTATCGCCCGGAGCCTTGCATCCAGTTCTTGTTGTCGTTGGTCCTGGCGATCGCGAACGGAACGACCGCCTCGATCGCGGCCTTGTAGTCCGCTGCATTGGCCTGGGTGAAGCCCGGCGCGCTGATCGTCGCGCTCCCTGCCGGCTTGCCCGTGGTGATCGTGAACGGGACCGGCTTCACGTTCTTCGGCCAGCCGAAATAGCTCTCGCCCCACGGCGACTGGACCGCAATCGAGCGCAGACCCTTGCCGGGCGTCGCGCTGATCTTCTGGATGCCGGCACCCATCACGTCGTTGACGCGCGGACCGGCGACTTCGAACAGGCCGGGCTGGACGGCCTTGATGGTGCCGCCGGCGGGCGTCTTGACAACCGCGGGTGCCGGAGCGGCGGCGGGCGCCGGAGCGGCGGATTGCGCGAAGAGCGGTGCCGCGAACAGCGCGGCAACGAGAACGGCAACGTGTGACTTTCGCATGTGTGTACCTCGATCATCAAAGGGATGGAAGCTACGCCCGCACTGTGCGCTCGCGCCAAGTCAGGCCGTTGACGACGGTCAGGAACTCACGTCGCCACTGCCCGCGGAAGCCGTGGCAAGCGTCCTGGCGACGGGCATCGGACCGGCGATGTGATCATGCTCGCGCAGCCACCCGCCCGATGCTTCGCATTTCTCGACACCCGGCGATCATTTCCGATCGCCGGACTTGGGCACGCGCAACATCTGCGATGCCCGCAATGCGAACGAGCGCAGGTCAGACGCGGCGCCGTTGGCGAACAGCAGCAGGCCGGCGAAGCACGCAGCGGCCGCGATCGACGCGGATCGTGTTCCGTTACCATTCACCCCATCGGGCGCACGCCCATGGAGCGAGTGATTCGGTGAACGTCCCGCTGCGAAGTCTCGTCGCCGCCTGGAGCATCGCGGTGATCGTCACGACCCCGGTCGCGGCGAGCCCACTCGAGGACGGCTATGTCGCGTACCGCGCCATGGATTTCGGCAAGGCGGCCGAGATCTGGCAGCCGCTGGCGGAAACAGGCAACCCCACCGCGCAGTACCTGCTCGGCAATCTCTACGCCGACGGCAAGGGCGTCGCGCGCGACGACGCCGCGGCGTTCAAGTGGTTCCGGCTCGCGGCGGACCAGGGCAATGCCGCTGCCCAGTACAACGTCGCCGCAAGCTATGCGGCCGGCGTCGGCGTGCCGAAGAGCGAGGTCGAGGCGGCGAGGTGGTTCCGGCGCGCGGCCGAGCAAGGCATGCCCGTCGCGCAGCTCAACCTCGGTCTTCTCCACGCGTCGGGCACGGGCGTGGCGAAGGACAGCGTCGAAGCCTTGAAGTGGTTCGAGATCGCCTTTCGCGGCCTGCCCGCCGGCGGTACGCGCATGGACGTCGCCCGCGCGATGACCGACGTCAGCGCAAACATGAGCGGGGACGAGATCAACGAAGCGAGGCGCCGCGCGCGCGACTGGAAGGCGCAGCCGCAAGGGAAGTGACCGGGCGAAACGAGATCGGGGTCGGCGCACCCTACGCCTGTGCGCGGGCTCGTGCATCTCGCGCGCCGCCGTGCCGTGCCCAACGGGTGGCAGTGACGCCGCAGCGCTGATCGCAGCGTTCAGACGCAGCGCCCGCCGTCGACCTCGAGGCAGGCGCCGGTAATGAACGAGGCCTCGTCGGAGGCAAAGAACAGCGCGGCGGTGGCAATGTCCGACGGCCGCGACAGTCGGCCGAGCGGAATCGATGCGACGAACTTCGCGCGCATCTCCGGCGTGTCCTCGCCCATGAACTGCGCGAGCAGCGCCGTCTCCCCGGCGACCGGATTGATCACGTTGACGCGGATGTTGTGGGGAGCGAGCTCCGCCGCCATCGATCGCGACGTGACGATCGCGGCGCCCTTGCTGCCGTTGTACCAGGTGAGCCCGGGCCGCGGCCGCACGCCTGCGGTGGAGGCGATCGTGACGAACACGCCGTCGCGCTTCTTGCGGAAGTGCGGAACCGCGTGGCGCGCGGTCAGGAACAGGCTCTTCACGTTGACCGCGTAGATGCGGTCGAACTCGGCCTCGGCGACGTCGAGCATCGGCTGGTTGCGATGCGTGACGCCTGCGTTGTTGACGAACACGTGCAGGTCGCCATACGTCGCCAGCGCGTGTGCGACCAGCGCCGCGACATCGGCGTCCTTCGTCACGTCGCCCGGCTTCGCGCTCGCCTGCCCGCCGGCGTCGACGATGGCCCGGGCGACCCGGGCTGCAGAGGCAGCGTCGATGTCGTTCACGACCACCTTCGCGCCTTCCTGCGCGAATCGGATTGCGATCCCTTCGCCGAACCCCGATCCTGCGCCGGTGACGACGGCGACCTTGCCTGCAAGCCTCATGCGAGCCTCGTTCGTGAGCATCAACTTGCCATCGTCCACCCGGGCACTCGTGGTGTCAACGCGAGGCCCGGGGAGTACGAGGCGAAGCACGCGCCGGTAATGCACGGATTTTTCGGTAGACGGCTCGCCCGCTTGCCCGGAATGTCCTGCGACAGGCGCGGAACGCGCAACGGCGATGACAGGCGTCAATACGCGGCTGCGCGGAAGTGCAAAACATGATCGCAAGCAGTCTTTCGCGCGCCCTCGGGCGGCCTCGGTGGAAGAGGAGTCATCATGAAGCGAATCCTGGTACTGCTGACGATGTGGCTCGCCGCCGTCGCGGCGGTGCAGGCGGGTCCGGTTCCGGGCAAGAGCATCACTACGATGTTGTCGGACGCCAACGCGAAAGCGCTGCCGACCGCCGCGCAGGTGACGGTCACCGAGTTCCATCACCCGGGGTTCAACCACTACTTCATCACCGCCTATGCGGACGAGGCCGCGCACCTCGCCGCGGGCGGGTTGCCACCGTGGGTTCCCACCGGCCACACGTTCAAGGTCTGGGGCGG
>CAYQAF010000229.1:0-4425 GCA_964415375.1 uncultured Alcaligenaceae bacterium | reverse complement strand
GCGGACCCGGCATGGAGGAGGGATGACCCAATGGCTGACGCTGTCGCGGGCGGCGCGACTCATCGGCGTGCCGCGTGGCGCGCTGCAGCGCCACGTGCGCGAGGGCCGTCTGCCGTCGAACGACGGGCTGGTCTCGACCGAGGGTCTCGCCCGGCTCTATCCGGCGTGGACTGCCGAGGACTCCGGCGCGTTCGAACGCGTCTCCAGGCTGAAGGAGGAGGCATTCGGCCGCCGGGTGCAGGAGCGCGTGCTGCCGCCGCAGGAAGTCCTCGCGCAGCGGCTGTTCGAGCAGAGCCGGGAACTCGCCGATGCCCGCCGGCACCTCGCGCGCTACCACGCGCTCGTCGTCGCCCTGCAGGAGCGCCTCGACGCGCTCGCGACGGGTGCAGCGTCGCCGGCGTTCGATGACCTTCGCGCGAGCCTGGGGCGCGGCCTGGCCGACGTCCTCGCCACCGAGTCCGCGGATGCGCTGACGGTCATGAACGACGTGCTGAAGGTGCTGTCCGCGCAAGTGACCGTGCGCCCAAGTGGCCGCGTCTATTTCGTCGAGGGACGCGACTCGCTGCTGCAGGCCGGTCTCAAGGCGGGGCTCAAGCTCGCCTACGGCTGCGGCAACGGCACCTGCGGGCTCTGCAAGGCACGGGTGATCGAGGGGCAGGTCGTCCGGACGATGCCGTTCGACTACCCGCTGTCGGAAGCCGAGCGCCTGCAGGGCCACACGCTGCTCTGCGCGCATTCGGCCGCCTCGGGCGAGATCGTCATCGAGACGCTCGAGGCGCGCGGGCCCGACGAAATCCCCGAGCAGGAGATCGCGGTACGCGTGCGCGCCGTCCAGCCGCTCGCCGGCGAAACGTTGCTCCTGCACCTGCAGACGCCAAGGACGTCGCGACTGCGCTTTCTCGCCGGCCAGAGCGTGACGCTGTACGGCGGCGCCGGCGGTGTCGATGCGCACGCGACGTATCCGATCGCGAGCTGCCCCTGCGACGATCGCAACCTGCACTTCCACGTGGGCCGGGATGGTGGCGATGCGCTCGCGGAAATGCTCCACACCGGGGCGATCCGGTCCGGCGAGACGCTGAAGCTGTGGGGACCGACGGGCGACTTCGTTCTCGCGGAGTCCGAGCGTCCCCTGGCGTTCGTCGCCTGCGACACCGGGTTCGCGCCGGTCAAGAGTCTCATCGAGCACGCGATGGCCATCGAGGCTACCGAGTCGATTTCCCTCGACTGGCTCGCGGTTCGTGCGGACGGACACTACCTTGCGAACCAGTGCCGTGCATGGGCCGAAGCGCTGGACGGGTTCCGCTATGCCCCGCACCGGGCGGCCGACCCCGGTGCCGGCGCCGGCGAGGTGGTGAAGGCGATGGCAGGGTCGATCGCGCTGCCGCGGCACGACGTCTACGTCGCCGGCCCCGAGGCGTTCGTCGAGGCCGCGGGCGCCGCGCTGGCCGAAGCCGGCGTGGAGCCGACACGACTCTTCATGGCCGTCGTGTGATGGCGATGGACGGGCGCCGCATCGTTCCGATCGTTCCGGCGGCGAGCGCTGTGGAGGGCGACTGCGCCGGTGCCGAGCCGTTCGCGCTGATGGTGCTCGGCGACAGCATGGCACCCGAGTTCTCCGACGGCGACGTGATCGTGGTCGAGCCCGAGGGCCTCGCTGGCGACGGCGCGTACGTCGTCGCCGAGGTGCACGACGGCTGGACGCTCCGGCAACTGGTCAGGGCCGACGATGGCTGGCAGCTTCGGGCACTCGATGCCGCGTATCCGGTCACGCCGATCGCCGATCTCGCCACCATTCGCGGCGTCGTGATCCAGAAGAGCCGGCCGGGGCGGCGCAGCACGGTGAAGCGCTACGTCGACTAGCGACGAAGAGGAGTCGGAGCTTGCCCTACTACGTCTACCGGATGTTCAACTTTCCGATCCGGCGTCTCGAGAAGATCGAGGAGGCCCCCACGTTCGGCGCGGCCTCGGCGCGCGCCAAGGCGCTGCGCGTCGGTCCGGACCTTCCCGATGGCTGCGCGATCAAGGTGATCTTCGCCGCGAACGAACTCGAGGCCGAGGATCTCCTGTCGCAGGTCCGCGAGCCCAAGCCGGGTCTCGTCGGCGACGAATAGCGGCGGGCCGGCGCAGGGCGCGAGACGTGGACGAGACGGCCTACCGGGCGGCGCGCGGCGCGGCCGTGCCGCTCGCGTGCGTGTTCGAGAAGGCGATCGCCGCCGGGTGCGCGACGTGCGCGACGTCCGTGCGGCGTGCGCTGGCCGAGCGCGAGGCGATCGGCTGCACCTCGCCCACGGCACGGACCAACTGCACGACGCTCGCGGCCCTCCTGCAGGAGCGCGCGACGTTCGCCCTGAAGCTCGCACCGGGAGTACCGCTGCCGCACGCGGTGACGATGCGGCTCGCCTGTGGCGGGCTTGCGGGCGTGCGCGGGTGCGTCGCGTCCGGGGAAACCGACGTGCATCGACTCGTCGCCGCCGCGCAGGCACGGTTCGGCAGCCTGGCCGAGCTGCCCTGGCACGACGTGGTCGCGTCGATCGTCGCGTGGCGGATCCGCCGGCGCTCCGGAGGCGGGCCATGAGCCCGAAGGGCCGCCCCGAGGGCGAATCCGCCCCGGAGCGCGTCAGCGCGGAGGGTAGTCCAGTGAGCCCGAAGGGCCGCCCCGAGGGCGAATCCGTCCCGGAGCGCGTCAGCGCGGAGGGTATTCCAGTGAGCCCGGCGATCGAGCGTCTGCGTGCCGCGGTGCAGGCCAACTGCAACGTCACCGATGCCCGTCACGCACGGAACATGACGCTGTGCACGTACCTGCTCGAGATGCGCGAGCTCTACCGATGGGAACGTGGCGTTCCGCTGGCGACGCCACTGCCGCGCGCCGAGATCGGCGCGTGGATCGCGCATCGCGAGGCACTGTGGGAATCGCTCGAGGACGCCGACTACCGGCCGCTGCCGCTCGAGGGAGAGGCGATTGATCCCTGGGATGCGGCCACGGTCAACCGGACGATCGCACCGCTCGGACTCGTCTACGGCGCAGGCGTCGGCCGCTTCGGCAAGCCCCAGTTCTTCCTCGGCCGGCTCGAACGGCAGGAGCAACGAGACGGCATGCGCATCCTGGTCGCAGGTCGCGAGCTGGCGCGCGACCTCTCGGCCGCGCCGGCGGCGATGCGCGGCGGGACGGTTTCGATCCGCCTCGAATCGTTGGCGCGCGTGCTGGCAGAGCGGACCGAGGCCTGGGTGCTCAAGCGTCGCGACGGCGCGCTCAAGTCCGCGCTCGATGCGTACGGCTGCGTCGGCGGTGATGCCGCCGCGTTCGAGCGCATGGCGGCGATGGAGGCCGAAACACTGATCCTGCACGAGCTCGGCGAGCGCGAGGCGGGACGTGCGCTCGGCCCGGGTTGGGAGGACATGCTGTCGCGTCTGGTGCGCCGCCGCGCCGAGGTCTTCGCGCGCGCGGCGCGCGATCACCTTGCCGATTGCCTCGTGACGTTGCCGGCGCTGCTCGGGCGCGGCGCGCCAGCGCCGATCCACTCCTGGTTCGCCGGTCTCGATGGCATGCGTCGCGAGCTCTGTCCCCGCATCGCCGACGCCTACGCCGCGTGGCGGGAAGGCGACGGCGCGCGTGAACTGTCCGACGCCGTGGCCGCCGGCGCGATGCACTGGCGCGACGTGTGCGTGCGCACGCTGGCGGAGTTCGAGCGGGGGGGCGAGGAAGGCGAGGCCGCTATCGAAGCGATGGCGGCCGATCCGGTCATGCGCCTCTAGCGCGATTCGTGCGCCGGCTCCATTCCTGGCTCAGTTCGCGGGGCAGGCCTTGGTCTCGGACGGGACCTTGCCGACGAGAAGAAGAAAGTTCTCGAACGGCGCCATGTTGCCCATCGCCTCCACCATCGGCCCGGTGAAGCCCAGGCGGCCGAGCATCATGGCCCGCATCGGACCGTACTCGCCCTTGCCCATCTCGACCCAGCGGCCGGTCTCGGCCTTCATCAGGTAGTCGGCACCGCCGTCGAGCTTCGCCGTCTCGGCCGCGCCGCCGAAGACGCACATCGCCTTGCCGTCCTTCAATGCCACGCGCAGCTCGGCGGTTGCCTTGTCGCCGCAGTCGGAGCGGAACACCTGCATCACCTTGAAGCCGCGGCCCCTGTCGTTCTTGATCCAACCGGTCTCGACCAGCTTGTCGGTGAGCACGGGATCGCGGTTCCAGGCCTCGCACGCGTCCTTCGCCCAGTCTGCGGACATCATCACGGGGGCGGCGAGCACGGGTGCAGCATGGCCCAGCGCGAACAGCGAAACGGCGAGTACGGCGGAGCGCATCGATCTTCTCCTGTCTAGGCACCAAGCCACCGCCGGCACGTGGTGCCGGGCGAGCGCAGATGGCTGAACGCGGCGGGCACGCTCGCCCGCCGCGTCCGCGAGGATATCGCGGGTCAGAACGGC
>CAYQAF010000228.1:0-4430 GCA_964415375.1 uncultured Alcaligenaceae bacterium | reverse complement strand
GGCTGGCCGCCGCCGTGCGGATAGAAGATCGTCGCGTCGAGCACGAGCCCGCGATCGTCCGAGGTGGCGACGTGCGCCTCGAGCTCGGTCTGGTAGGGGTAGTCGCGGAAGAGCCAGACGGTCATCGACGAGGCGTGGATGCGCGGACCGGCCGATTCTATCCGGCCGGCCCGCGCTCCCGCGTTCGTACCGACGAGCGTCGCGCCCGGGGGAGGCGACGCTAATCCGCCACCGCCGGCAACACGCGGTGCCCGCGCACCGGCGACCAGGCGAGCGCCGCAGCCCCGAGCAGCACGCCGAGGCACGCGATCACCCACAACGTGCCGCGCAGGCCGATCACCGTGCCCAGCACGCCCCCGGCGAGCGATCCCACCGGGGCCGCGGCCACGGTGAGGAAGCGCATCGTCGCGGTCATGCGGCCGAGCAGCCGGTCGGGCGTGATCGCCTGGCGCAGCGCGAGGTAGTTGATGCCCCACGTCACGCCACCGAAGTCGAACAGCAGCATGCCGAGGCCCAGCGCGAGCGTCGCGAACCACACCGGCCCGCCGATCAGCCCATAGACCACCCAGCCGCACACCGTGAGCAGCAGCCCGAGCAGGATGACCGGTCCGACGCCGTGACGGCTCGACAGCCGTTCGGCCAACGCCGCCGCGAGCACGCAGCCGATTCCGCCGAACATGTACGCGAAGCCGATCGCGCCCGCCGAGAGCCCGAGGTCGCGCGTCGCGAACAGCACCAGCACCGCCATCTGCATGTGGTGCAGGAGCTGCCACAGCCCCGCGACCCACGCGAGCGCGAAGAGCGTGCGGTTGTGCCAGACGAGCTTCAATCCCTCGACGATCTCGGAGTTGACCGAGGCGCGCGGCCCCGGGTGCGGCACGTCGCTCCGCACGCGTACCCGCCGCAGCAGCAGCGCCGAGCCGAGAAAGGCGAGCGCGTCGAGCAGGATCGCGAACGGCGCCGTCACCGCCTGGATCATCAAGCCGGCGAGTCCCGGGCCGACCAGCGCCGCCGAGGTCTCGCCAAGCGAGATCTTGGCGTTCGCCTCGACCAGCCGCTTGCGGCCGGCCATCTGCGCGAGCAGCACCTGGTGCGCGGCGCCGCCGATCACGTTCTGCACGCCGACGAAGAAACCGACGACGTAGAGCACCTCCATCGACAGCAGGCTCGTGAATGCGGCGAGCGGCACCGCCATCAGCGCGAGGCCGCGGGCGACGTCGCTCGCGATCACCACCGGCAGCTTGCGGACGCGGTCGAGCAGCACGCCGGCGTGCAGCGACACCAGCGCGAACGGCAGCGTCTCGAGCGCGACCAGGATGCCCATCTGCATCGGCGTCGCGTGGAGCATCAGCGCGGCCGTCAGCGGCAGCGCGAGGTTGGTGACCTGCGCGCCGAACGAGGTGATCGTAAGCGAGGCCCAGATCCTGCGGAAGTCCGCCGACAGCCACAGGCCGCGGAAGTGGCGGCGAAAGAGGCGTTGCAACTGTTCCATGGTCGTTCTTCTTCGTCTCCCGGCCGCAAGCTCGTGGCCCCGGCCGATCCCGCGCGCGGGGATGCCGCGTGCGCGGGCACGTCAGTCAATGCGACGGGAACGAAACGGAAGGTCCGGATCGCCCCGCCGCACCCGGCGGGCAACCCGGCCGGGGGTCAAGGCGCGATGCGCAGGTCCGATGCGACGCCGCCTTGCCGGGCGCGCGCGGGCATCGCGATGCGAATCGCGGTGTCGTACGGTCGGAGGGCGGTCGTCATGGGATCGGATCCGGAATGAACTGCGACGTCGATTCGATTCTAGGGGACGGCCCCGCCGCCCCGCAACGGGGAAGGGCCGCCCAAGCCTTGCCGCAGCGATGATGTGTGGCATTCCCGCGACGCGTCCCGTTCCTTGGCCGCGGCGCAGCATCGACCGGGCGATGACCCCTATCGCTTCGCCGCCGCGCGGCGGCGCTCGACGTCCAGGTCGTAGAACTTCCACGCGTGCTCGTGGAACGCGTGCTTCTTGTAGCCCCCGACCCACGGCCGCACGAGCGTGTTCTCGACGCGCCACACGCCGAGATCCCAGGGGTTGTAGGCGTTCACGAGCTCGCTCATCTTCCGGTAGAGCGCGGTGCGCTCCGGTCCCGCCGGCCGTCGCTTGGTCTGCCGGTACAGCTCGTCGTACTCGGGCAGCGCGAAGCGCGAGTAGTTCGACTGCCCGATGTTCCTCGAGTAGAGCAGCTGCATGAACGCATCGCCCTCGTTGTACTGGGTGATCCAGCCGACCGGCCACATCTGCAGCTTGCCGGCCCGGCCCATCTTGAGCAGGTCGGGCCACTTCTGCACGAGGAAGTCGATGCGGATGCCGATCCGCGTCATGCTCTTCTTCCACAGCTCGTCGCGGGCGCGGTCGCGGCCCGAGGTGGCGCTCCCCATCACCAGCGCGAGCGGCTTGCCGTCGG
Organism: uncultured Alcaligenaceae bacterium; assembly: GCA_964415375.1. Lineage (GTDB taxonomy): Bacteria > Pseudomonadota > Gammaproteobacteria > Burkholderiales > Casimicrobiaceae > VBCG01. The sequence continues at coordinate 1,995 of CAYQAF010000228.1, read as the reverse complement.
GCAGTTCGCGGAAACCATCGCCGTCGCGGTCGCGGTAGCCGAAGCGGTCGAGCAGCTGCATCGCGAGCTTCGGGTCGCGCGGCACCGCGCCGCCGACGTCGCCAACCACGTGGCCCGAGACGACCGGCGGGATCGGCTGGTTCGCCTCCATCGCCTGGCCCTGGAACCAGACGTCGATCAGTTCGCGGACGTTGAAGCCCATGACGATCGCGCGGCGCAGCGCCACCTTCTCGGGCGCGTAGCCGCCGACGACCGAGTCCTCCATGTTGAAGTAGGTGTAGGTGAGCGCGGGCTGCGTGATGCGCCAGTGGCTCACGCCCTGCTCCGCGTAATAGGGCTTGAGCTTGTTGCCGCCATCGAGCGCGTTCGGGATGAGGTCCGGCGGCACGTTGGCGTAGTCGAGCTCGCCGCTATTGAAGGCGAGCAGCTGCGGGTTCGACTCCTCGATGATCGACACTTCGACGCGTCCCACCTGCGGCAGGCGCTTGCCCTTCATGCGCGCGATCGTCGGCGCGTCGGCGGGCTCGCCGGCGGTCGGGAAGTGCTCCTCGCGGAAGCCGGGGTTGGCCTCGAGCACGATCTTCTGTCCACGCCGCCATTCGGCGAGCCGGAAGGGTCCCGTGCCGACCGGATTGGCCATCACCCAGCCCGACGCGTCGCCGTAGGCTTCGACCACCTCGCGCGCGACCGCCGACATCGCCGCGTGCGCCATGTAGCCCATCAGGATGTAGTCGGGCTCGACCAGCTTCACCTGCAGCGTGTGGCGATCGAGCGCGCGCAGGCCCTCGATCTCGGCGTCGTAGTCGAGCTTCCCCGCTTCCTTCGCGCTCGCGAGCACGCGCTCGGCGCCGATCAGCTTGCCGTCGAGGTACCACAGGTACGGCGAGCGCATGCGCGGGTCGAGCAGGCGCTTCCAGGCGAACACGTAATCGTGCGCGGTCAACTCGCGCTTCCTGCCCTTGAACGCCGGATCGTCGGCGAAGTGGATCCCCGGCTTGATGCGGATCGTCCACGTGCGCCCATCGGGCGAGATCTCCGGCAGCCCGGACGCCGTGTTCGGCACCAGCCGGTACGGGCGCGCGAGGTAGTCGTAGACGTAGAGCGGCTCGAAGATCGCGCGCTGCACGTGCCCCGAGTACAGGTCGGAGGTCGCCTGCGGATCGAAGCCGGTCTCGGCGATCGGGAACGTCACCCGCAGCACCTTGCCGGGATCGGCCCACTGCTGGGCGGCCGCGGGTACGGTGACAACGACGGCCGCGGCGAGCGCGGCGAGCGCGAGTCGCTTCAGCGCACGCGCACGTCGCACGGCGTCGCCGGGAGGGTCACGGTTGCTTCCCCGCCGCCTTGCGGCGGTCCGCGTCGACGTCGAAATACGGCCACGGGTGCTGGTTGAACGCGTTGTACTTGTAACCGACGACCCACGGGTGGACGAGCACGCTCTCGTAGCGGAACACGGTGACGTTCCAGGGCGCGTACGCGTTCACGAGGTCGCCCATCTTCTGCATCACCTGGTCGCGCGCGGGTCCCGGCGCCATGCCGCGCGCCTGCTCGTAGAGCCGGTCGTACTCCGGCAGCTTGAAGCGCGCGAGATTGGAGAAGCCGGCGTGTCCGCCGTACAGCAGGCCGAGGAAGCCGAAGCCCTCGGGCGTGGTGTTGATGTTGCCGAGCGAGAACATCGGCAACTGGCCGAGCCGGGCGGCCTTCAGCAGGTCGGGCCACTTCTGCTTGTTGAATTCGATCTTCAGGCCCACGGCCTTCATGCTGCGCACCCACAGCTCGTCGAACTGGCGCTCGATCGCCGAGGGGGCCGACGACAGCATCAGCGTCAGCGGCTTGCCGTCCGGCAGCTCGCGAAAGCCGTCGCCGTCGCGGTCTTTATAGCCGAAGCGGTCGAGCAGCGCGCGCGCCTGCGCCGGGTTGTAGATCGGGTTCGTGGGCAGCTTCGGGTTGTGCCCGCTGACCGTCGGCGGCACCACCTGGTTCGCCGGCATCGCC